>PMFY01000043.1 GCA_003157945.1 Acidimicrobiaceae bacterium
GTAGCAGAGGCTCCGGGTCTGACTCCCGTCGCCGTAGACCGTCAGGGGCTCGCCCTGCATCGCCTGCAGGAGGAAGTTGGACACCACTCGGCCGTCGTCGGGTCGCAGACGGGGTCCGTACGTGTTGAAGATCCGGACGATGGCCGTGTCCGTCCCCAGCGTGCGGCGGTGGGCCATGGTCAGTGCCTCGCTGAAGCGCTTGGCTTCGTCGTAGACGCTGCGTGGCCCGACCGGGTTGACGTTGCCCCAGTACGACTCGGCCTGTGGGTGGACGTCGGGATCGCCGTAGACCTCACTGGTGGATGCCATCAGGAACCGGGCACCGTGGCGGTTGGCCAACTCGAGACCGCGACGCGTCCCCTCGCTGCCGACGGCCAACGTCTCGAGCGGGAGCGCCAGGTAGTCAGGGGGCGAGGCGGGACTGGCGAGGTTGAAGACGCCGGACACCGGACCGTCGACCGGGATGCCTGCGGAGATGTCGGCCTCGACCAGGCAGAATCCGGAGTGGTCGGCGAGGTGGGCGACATTGGCGCGGCGTCCGGTGGAGAAGTCGTCGACGCAGACGACCTCGTCACCCCGGGCGAGCAGCTGGTCGCAGAGGTGGGAGCCGAGGAAGCCCGATCCCCCCAGTACGACGACTCGGCCGCTCACCGGCGGCCGATCCCCACGTAGGAGAAACCGAGGCGGCGGACCTGTGCGGGGTCGAGGAGGTTGCGGGCGTCCACGAAGACCGGTGCGGCGAGAGCGTCGCGCACCTTGGCGAAGTCGAGCCACCGGAACTCGTCCCACTCGGTGAGGACGACGACGACCGAGGCACCCTGACAGGCGGTGTAGGCATCAGGGTAGGCGGACAGGGATCCGGGGCCCTCGGGGACGTCGAATCCCGGCACGGCGACCGATCCGGCGCCTTCGGGCACGATGACCGTCGGATCGTAGGCCCGGACCTCAGCGCCGCTCCCGGCCAGGCGGGGCGAAACCTCGACGGCCGGCGAGTTGCGGAGGTCGTCGGTGCCGGCCTTGAACGTGAGCCCCCACACCGCGACCACTGCTCCGGTGAAGTCCCCTTCGGCGGTGCCCGCCGGCAGCGAGGGTGCGACGGCGGTCCTGACCTTGGACACGACCCGCTCGAACTGTTCGTCGTTGGTGGCGATGGCACCCTTCAGGAACGAGAAGTCGTAGCCGGCCTGCTCGGCGATGTGCACGAGTGCGCGGGTGTCCTTGGGCAGGCAGCTGCCCCCCCATCCGGGTCCGGGCTTCATGAACTCGAACCCGATCCGCTTGTCGTAGCCGAGACCCAGGATGACATCCCGGACGTCGGCACCCACGGCCTCACACAGGCTGGCCACCGCGTTGACGAAGCTGAGCTTGGTGGCGAGGAAGGCATTGGACGCGTACTTGATCGTCTCCGCCGTTGCGGCATCGGTGATGAGCAGGGGTGCCTGCGTCCCGGCGAACAGTTCGCCCACCCGGGCGGCCGCCGCCTGGTCGTCGGCCCCGACCACGATTCGCTCCGGGTGCAGGCTGTCCGGCACCGCGGTCCCCTCGCGCAGGAACTCCGGGTTGGAGACGACCTGGACATCGGTGCGGCCGAGGACACGCTCCACCACCAGGGTGGAGCCGACCGGCACCGTGGACTTGTTGACGATGACCGTGCCGGGAGCCAGGTGCGGGCCGATCTCGGCGGCCACGGCCTCGACGAAGGACAGGTCGGCCGAGCCGTCGTCCCCCTGCGGGGTGGGCACGCACAGGAAGACGAACTCCGCACCCCGGATGGCAGCCGTAGCGCCCTGGACGAAACGCAGATTTCCTGCGGCCTGGCCTTCGCGTACCAACTCCTCGAGGTGCTCCTCGACGATGGGGACCTTCCCCCGTTGCAGCATGGCCACCTTGGCCGGGTCGGCGTCGCCGCACGTCACCCGGTGTCCGAGGTGGGCGAGCGTGGCCGCGGTGGGCAGGCCCACGTACCCCACCCCGATGACAGCCACGGTGTGGACCGTTCCCACATGGGGCGTCCCGAAGGCAGACTCGCCTTCCCCCGGGGAACCCGCGGGCTCACCCCCGTGTGCGAAGAGCATCGAGCTCAGAGACATTCCTGGTCACGTCCCATCATCTGGTCGTCTGGCGCCCGCGGGCGCGTTCGTCGGCTTGGAGGAACATCGGCCCGAATCGGCCCTGTCCTGAGTGAATTCACCCGGTCGGCCCCCGGCGTACGTCGTGTGGTCCGGTGCAATCCTGCAACAAACGTGGGTCGGAGCGAAAGGCCGGCCCCAGAGGTGTCCCGGATTGCCACCGGAACCTGNNNCGCCTGGTCGGTACGCCTGGTCGCCACGCCGGATCGGATCCGACTCAGGGCTCGTCGGGCAGCGCCGCCACCAAGCGGGCCAGGGCGCCCTCCCACCGGGGCAGCGCAGGGAGTCCCGACAGCCGGAGCGCGGCGTTGTCCAGGCGGGAATTGGCCGGCCGGGGCGCGGGGCGCGGGGGATCCAGGTCAGCGGTCCCGATCGGTTCCACCCGTGCCGGGTCGTGCCCGGACGCGGCCAGTACCTCCCGGACGAATCCGAACCAGGTTGTCTCCCCCTGATTGGTCACGTGGAACGTGCCCGGTCGACGGTCGGCGCCCAGACGGACGACGGCCCTGGCCAGGTCCGCGGTAAATGTCGGACAGCCGTGCTGGTCGTCCACGAAGCGAAGGGTCGAGTCCGGTGATGCGGCGGCCAGCCGCCGCACGGTCTTGACCATGTTGGCGCCATGGGCCCCGCTCACCCAGGCCGTCCGCACGATCGTCCCGGCGGGGCCGCAGAGGGACCGTACCTCCTGCTCCCCGCCGAGCTTGCTGCGCCCGTAGACGGAACGAGGGGCCGGCGTGTCCCATTCGACGTACGGATCGTCCGACGTGCCGTCGAACACGTAGTCGGTGGACACGTAGACCATGTGCGCCCCCACCAGGGCGGCCGCCTCGGCCACGTGGCGGGTGCCGATGGCGTTGACGGCGAAGGCCGTGTCGGTCTCGGTCTCGCACAGGTCGACCGCGGTGAGCGCGCCCCCGTGGAGCACGAGCTCGGGACGGAAGTCGCTGAACGCGGCCAGGACGGCGTCCCGGTCGTCCACCCGCATGGTGTCGACGTCGGTGGCCAGGACCTCGTGGTCGAGGCCCGGGCGTGGCCCTTCGGGCCCGAGCAATGCGCAGCGGCGCCCCGCCGTCGGGACCCGCCCCGCCAAGGCCTCCCGCAGGTCATGCCCCAGTTGCCCGTTGGCCCCCGTGATGAGGATCCGCACCGCTCAGGCGCCTCCGGCTCCCCAGGATCCCTCGGCGATCGGGGCCCGAGCCCGCAGCGGCTCCCACCACTCTCGATTCGCCGCATACCAGTGGACCGTGTCCGCCAGCCCCTGCTCCCACTCGATGGAGGGCTTCCAGCCGAGCTCGCGGCGCAGCTTGGAGGAGTCGAGGATGTAGCGGCGGTCGTGGCCGGGACGGTCCGGCACGATCGTCTTGAGGGAATCCGGCTTGCCCAGTGCGGCGAGGATCCGGTCGGCGACCTCCATGATGGAAGCCTCGATACCGCTCCCCACGTGATACGTCTCACCGACCCTGCCACGGGCGAGCACGGCGTCGATGGCGGTGCAGTGGTCGTACACGTGGAGCCACTCCCGGCGGTTCTCGGTGCTGGCGTAGAGGGTCAGCGGCCGGTCGTCGAGCGCCAGCGCGCAGAAGTGCGGGATCAACTTCTCGGGGAACTGGTACGGCCCGTAATTGTTGGCGCAGTTGGTGATCGTGATGGGGAGGTCGTACGTCTCGGCGTAGGCGCGGACCGCGTGGTCGGCCCCCGCCTTGGAGGCGTTGTACGGGGTGCGAGGCCGGTACGGCGAGTCCTCCGTGAACATCTCGTCCGTGTCGAGCGGCAGGTCGCCGTAGACCTCGCAGGTCGAGACGTGGTGGAACCGCGACACCCCCACCTGGCGCGCCGCCTCGAGCATGGTCTGGGTCCCGATGACGTTGGTCCGGAAGAAGAGGCCGGGGTTCAGGACGGCCAGGGAGTTGTGGGACTCGGCGGCGAAGTGGACGATCGTGTCGATCCCCTCGCCCCGCAGTGCCTTCTCCGCGGCGGCAGGGTCGCAGATGTCACCCTGGACGAACACGATCCGGTCTTCGATGTCGGACAGGTTGGGGCGGTTGCCGGCGTAGGTGAGCACGTCGTAGACGACGACATGGTCCTCGGGGTGCTGCTCGACCCAGTAGCGG
>PMFY01000424.1 GCA_003157945.1 Acidimicrobiaceae bacterium
CGAACGTCCTTCCTCAGGGGGCCGACTCGACCAGACACCGCTCCCTCCGGATCAGGTGGGCCTCCTCGAGGGTCTGACGACCACGCGGACGATCCGCCGCTACACGGGTGATCCCGTTCCTCCGGAGGCGCTGCGCGCCATGCTCTTCGCGGCGACGAGGGCGCCCAGCGGGTCCAACCGCCAACCGTTCCGGTTCCTCGTGCTCGTCGACGGCCCGAAGGCGGTGGCGGCCAAGCAGCTCGTGGCCAGAGGGGCCCGGCAGATCTGGGAAGCGAAGCGGGTGGCCGATGGCTACGACCGCGGTACCGGTACCGACGACTCCTCGCCGAAGGCCCGCATGGCGGCCTCGATGCAGCACTACGTCGACCATCTCGGGGAGGCGCCCGTGCTGGTGTTTCCGTGCCTGGTGCGGCACCGGGCTCCGTTCCCGACCGAGAGCGCCTCGATCTATCCGGCCTGCCAGAACCTGCTCCTGGCGGCCCGTGCCCTCGGTTTCGGGGCCGCGTTCACCGTGATGCACTACCCGGTCGAATCCGAGTTGCGCGAGCTCCTCGACATCCCCGAGGAGGTCTTCCTGTCCGGAACGATCACCATCGGCCGACCTTCCGGCGGACACGGGCCGGTTCGTCGACGACCACTTTCCGAGTTCGTGTATTCGGAGGGGTGGGGAGTGCCGGCGGACTGGGCGGTCGACCCGCCGGGCACGAAGTACACGTCAGCTGGTCCACCCAAGGAAGCAGTCCACGGACAGACCGACCGTCCGACACGCGGCGACGGAGCAGCCCGACGGTAGTCCCCCGGGTTCAACGGATCACCTGCGGTGCGCCGGATGGAGGCGTTGCTCCACCTCCGGTCAGCGGGCGGCGGTCGATGACCGGGGCAGGTCCCAGAGGAACGGGTCCCTAGTCCCGCTCCTCCAGCCGTCCGTCCGCATGGCGGGCGAAACGACCCCGGTCGCGGGGCTGCACCGGATCGTCGGTGGGCCACGGCCAGCCGCCGAACCCGGTCGTCTGGTAGTCGGTGATCGCCTGTTCGATGCCGGCCCGGTCGTTCATCACGAAGGGCCCGTACTGCGCGACGGGCTCACCGATGGGTCGGCCCTGGAGCACGAGCACCTCCGCGCCCGGCGACCCGGCCGCCACCGTCACGGGCTCGTCGGCCCGGACGACCACACCCGTCGAGGCCTGGACCGTGTGCTCCCCCACCGCCAGCGAACCCTCGAACACGTAGAGGGTCCGCACCGTCTCCGCCGTCGCCGCCGGAGGGAGCGTCCAGCCGGCGAACGACTCGAGCACGAGGTGCCAGATGGCCAGGTCGGCGTCGGCCCGTGAGCCGTAGGAGTCGGGCGGCGGCGTGAGCGGCTCGGCGCCCTCGATCCGACCCGCGATCACGGTCAGCTCACCCCGGCGCCCCTCGTCGTCGTGACGGGTCAGCCGTGGGATGTCCTCGCTCCACTGCATCGTGAAGTACGGGTCGACCATCTTGTCCGCGGCCGGCAGGTTGAGCCAGATCTGGAACAGCTCGGTGGTGTTCGGCCCCGCGGTGTCGGTCAGCGGGAACATCTCGCAGTGGACGATGCCCGCCCCGGCGGTCAGCCACTGGACGTCACCCCGGCCGAACCGGGCGGTGGCCCCGAGGGAGTCCGAGTGGTCGATGAGGCCCCGGCGCACGAAGGTGACGGTCTCGAAACCGCGGTGGGGGTGCTGGGGGAACCCCGGCACGACACTGCCGTGGTACATGCTCCAGCCGTCCGCCCCCGAGAAGTCCATGCCGATGTCGCGTGCCTCGAGGTCGGCCGCCGGGCCCAGGTGCTCGTTGGCCGCCGGATAGCGGTCGAGGTGGTGGACGCAGAAGAGGAAGGGGTCGGCCGTCCCCCACCGCATGCCCAGGGGGACGGACTGCAGCACCGGGTCTCGCACGACGTGGAGCCTATCGAGCGGCCGTCACGGCCCCACCCGGCCTCCCCACCACCCGGCATCCGCCACGATGGCGGAGGTGTCGGGTCGTCGGCGCTCCACCGGCGGTCCCGGGCCGTCCCCGGCCGGTGGGGCTCAGCGCCGGACGCGGTGGGGCTGGATGGCGCCGGCCGGCACGCGGCCGAGCCGACCCCGCTGGTAGTCCTCGAACGCCTCGCGGATCTCGGCGTCGGTGTTCATCACGAACGGTCCGTACTGGACCACGGGCTCCCGCAGCGGTACTCCACCGATCAGGAAGACCTCCAGGTTCTGGCTGCGCGAGTCCTGGGTGGCGTCGGCCTCGAGGCGCACGGTGTCGCCGTCCACCAGGACGGCCAGCTGGCCGGCGTGGATCGGGCGCCCGTCGGCCCCGACGGTGCCGGACCCGGCGAGGACGTACGCCAGCGCGTTGAAGTCCGTGCGCCACGGGATGTCGGCCCGGGCGCCCGGGGCGACGGTCACGTGGGTGACGGCCAGCGGGGTGTGGGAGATGCCGGGCCCGCGGTGCCCGTCGACCTCGCCGGCCAGGATCCGGACCAGGGTCCCGCCGTCGGTCGTGGTCACCATGGCGGAGTCCTGCCCCTGGAGGTCCTGGTACTGCGCGGCGATGCGCTTCTTCGCCGCCGGCAGGTTGATCCACAGCTGCACGCCGTGGAACAGCCCACCGGACTCGACGAGGTCGGCCGGCGGGGTCTCGATGTGGAGGATGCCGTCACCGGCGGTCATGTACTGGGTACCGCCCTCGCCGATGGTCCCCCCGCCGCCGTTGGAGTCCTCGTGGAGGAACCGGCCGTCCATCAGGTAGGTGAAGGTCTCGAACCCGCGGTGCGGGTGCCACGGCGTGCCCTTGGGCTCGCCCGGGGCGTACTCGACCTCCCCCATCTGGTCCATGTGGACGAAGGGGTCGAGATCGGCGCTGCCGACCCCGGCGAACGCCCGGCGGACCGGGAAGCCCTCCCCCTCGAGGCCGCCGGGTGCACTCGTCAGGGACTTGACGCGGCGTACGGTCGCCTCGGGGGACGCCGTCATGCGGGGGAGGGTCAGGGTGTCGGCGGTGGGTGCGGGCATGGGTTGCTCCTTGCGTTCATGGGGGTGGTGGCTGATGGGATTGGTGTGGCCGTTCCGCCTCACAGGCCGAACTCGGCGCGGCGGTCGGTCGGGACGAGGTCGAGGTAGGTCTCGGGGTGCCTGCCGATGAAGGACGCGATGTAGGGGCAGACCGGCAGGACCTGGAGGCCCCGGCGGCGGGCCTCGTCGAGGATGCGCTCCGCCAGCTGCCGGGCGGCGCCCGTCCCCTCGAAGCCGTCCAGGGCCTCGGTGTGGTTGAACGAGATGACCCCGTCCTCCAGCGTGTAGTCCTCGATGGCCGCGGGCACGCCGTCGATGCGTAACTCGAAGCGGCCGGCCCCGGTGTCGTCGGTCAGTGTCGTGGTCACGTTCGTTCCTCCCGTCGGTCCGGGCACCCGGTCAGTCAGGTGATCCGGTCAGTCAGGTCATCCGGTCAGTTAGGTGATGTGTCACTTAGTATAGCCGATCTGCGTGAAACGTCAACCACTTGGTAGTCTGGAGGGCGTGACGGACACCACCCCCTGGCTGGACGCGGACGATCTCGCCACGTGGCTGTCCTGGCTGCGCCTGAGCGCGGAACTCCCCGCCGCCCTGAACCGTCAGCTGCAGGCCGACTCCGACCTGACGCTCCAGGACTACGACGTCCTCGTCCAGCTGTCCGGGACGCCCGAGGGCCGGCTGCGGATCAGCGCACTGGCCCGGGCCATCCACTGGGAGCGGAGTCGACTGTCCCACCACGTCAAGCGTATGGAAGCGCGGGGCCTGGTCGTCCGCGAGGCCTGCGACGACGACGGGCGGGGCAACTTCGTGGCCCTGACCCCGGCCGGCTCGGCGGCGCTGGACCTGGCCTACCCCGGCCATGTGCGCACCGTCCAGGAACTGTTCTTCGGCGGACTCGATGCCGCCGAGAGGCGGACGCTCGGCGGACTGACCGCCAAGATGCTCGCCCAGGTCGGCGGGCCGGACGCCGACCCCCCGGCGGACGGCGGGTCGGGCGACGGGGCCCCACCCCCCGGCACCTGAGGAGCGGCCCCACGCGCCGGTGGCCGGCGGACGCCCCTAGCCCCCGGACGACTCCGTCAACAACGAGGCGACCACGCCGCGCAGGATGTCGCCGAGCTGGTCGTCGGGGATGGATCCGAACACGTCACCCGAGAACTCGAGGGCGCCGACGACGGCGCCGATGGCGCACGCCATGTGCACCCTGGTCTCCGCCGGCACGCTGCCGTCCGACAGGACCTTGCGCAGGCGGTCCTGGATGTCCTCGTGGCCGGCGTCGTGCTCGCTCCGGTGGAGCTCCTCGATGGCCGCACGATTCCGCTCGTGGAAGATGAACAGCGCCCGCTGCTGCAGCATCTGGTCGATCAGGCGGTCGAGCAGACGGGCCCACGACGCCGGCGACGCGTCGTCCCCCATGGCGTCCAGCGCCTCGCGACCGAACTCGTGGAGGCGCAGGTGGAGGGCCATCAGGATGTCGGCCTTGCTGGCGAAGTGGTAGTAGATCGCCGCCTTGGTGAAGCCGAGCCGGTCGGCGATCTCCCGGAGCGACGTCTTGTCGTAGCCCTGGGAGCTGAACAGCTCGAGGGCGATGTCGAGGATCCGCTCGCGGGTCGACGCGCCGTCCGTCCCGGCCCCCGCGGGATCCCCGGTGGGTGCCGACGGGACGTCCTGGGCCACGGTCATGCCCGTATTCTACTTGACGACCGGTAGGTGACCACTTACCATGCGGCGTGAGGTGTACTTGCTGACCGACCGGTAAGGAGATGTCATGCCCGATCAGGCCACCATCAGGGCGGAAGGGCTGACCAAGCGGTTCGGCGACACCGTCGCCCTGGCCGGCGTCGACCTGGACGTCCCGGCCGGTTCGATCCTGGCCGTCCTCGGCCCGAACGGGGCCGGCAAGACCACCGCCGTCCGCATCCTGACCACGCTGACCACGCCGGATGCCGGGCGCGCCTGGGTCGCCGGCCACGACGTCGTGCGCGACCCGGGCGCCGTGCAGCGCAGCATCGGCGTGACCGCCCAGGACGCCACCGTCGACGGACTGCTCACCGGCCGGCAGAACCTGGTCATGATCGGACGCCTGAGCGGCCTCCGGCGCGCCGACGCCCGGCACCGCGCCACCGAGCTCCTGGCGCAGTTCGACCTCACCGACGCCGCCGACCGCGTCCTGACCGGCTACTCCGGCGGGATGCGACGACGCCTCGACCTGGCCGCCGGACTGGTCACCCGGCCACCCGTGCTCTTCCTCGACGAACCCACGACGGGCCTCGACCCGACCAGCCGCGTGCGCATGTGGGAGGTCATCCGGGCCCTCGTCACCAGCGGGGTGACGCTGCTGCTGACCACCCAGTACCTCGACGAGGCCGATGAGCTGGCCGACCGCATCGTGGTCATCGACCACGGCCGGGTGATCGCCGACGGGACGTCGGGGGAGCTCAAGTCCGACGTCGGCGGGGCCCGGCTCGAGGTCACCCTCAGCGCCCCGGCCGCGGGAGCGGCCGACGCGCTGACACCTTTCGTCGCGGGCCCCGTCCATGTCAGCCGGGACGGGCGGCGCCTGCGCGCCCCGGTGCGCAGCGGGTCCGGCCTGGCCACCACCGTGGTGCGGGCCCTCGACCACGCGGGCATCGCGGTGGACGACGTCGAGGTGCGCCAGCCGTCCCTCGACGACGTGTTCTTCGCGCTCACCGGCCACCCGACCGGGTCCGACCCCGACGTGGACGTGGACGTCGGCCAGGAGCTCGACGGACCGGTGGGGGTGGGCGCATGACCACGACCCTCCTCCCCTCTCCCGACGTCGCCGGCCCGCGCCCGGACGGGTTCGTCCGCAAGGTGTGCGACGTCGTCGCCCTCACCGGCCGCAACATCGTGCACATCGCCCGCGAACCGGCCCAGCTGTCCGACGTCACGGTCCAGCCCGTGCTGTTCACCCTGCTGTTCGTCTACGTGTTCGGTGCCGGCGTCGACCTGGCCCACGGCGGCACGTACGCCAACTTCGCCATCGCCGGGCTGCTGGCCCTCAACCTCACCACGTCCTCGATGGGCACCGCCGTGGGGCTCAGCACCGACCTCAACACCGGGGTGATCGACCGGTTCCGCACGCTGCCGATGTGGCGCCCGGCCGTCCTGGTGGGGCGGTCGCTCGCCGACCTGTCCACGGCCGTGGTCTGCGCGGCCATCGTCGCCGTCACCGGCCTCGTGGTGGGCTGGCGTCCCGGTGGGAGCCTGGCGGCCACCCTCGCCGGCTTCGCCATCTTCCTCTTCTTCAGCTACGCGCTGTCCTGGGGTTGCGCCTGCCTGGGGATGGTCTCCAAAGGGCCCGAGTCGGCCCAGGGCGTCGGGCTGGTGATCCTGTTCCCCCTGGCCATCGTCTCCAACGCGCTGGTGCCGACCCAACGGATGCCGCCGGTGCTCCGTGCGGTCGCCGACTGGAACCCCGTGAGCGCGGTGGCCTCGGCCGCCCGGACGCTGTGGCAGAACCCGAACCCGTCCGCCTCCATCCAGACCTGGCCGATGCAGCACCCCATCGCCGCGTCGCTCCTGTGGTCGGTGGCCCTCATCGCGGTCTTCGCACCGCTCGCCACCTACCTCTACCGGCGCCGGACCGCCCACTGACGCCAGCGCACCGGTGCGGCACCGGTCACCGGACGGGCCCTGCGGCGGTCGGGTCCCGTTCCGTCCGGTACCGTGGCGCGTCATGGGCGAACGCCAGCGGCCGCGGTGGTTCGGCGCCAAGGAGGGCGGCCTCGGATTCGGCCCCCTGACCTGGCAGGGGCGCGCCGCCACCTTCCTCTACGTGTTCCTGGTGATCGTGGCCGTGGTGATCTACAGCGCCCTGTCGCTGACGCTCCTGGTGATCGGGCTGTACACGGTGGCCTTCGTGCTGGTGGTGGCCTTCACCTCCGACCTCATGGACCACTGGCCCCCCGGCGCCTGACCGGCGCCCCCGGTCCGTCGGGTCAGTCCGCTCCGACCGCCGGCGCGCCCCCGGGGGTGCCGATGGCCGCCGGGCTGAACGGCGACCACGAGCCCGTCGACACGTGGTTGCCGGCGTCGACGTCGAGGAGCACCCCGGTGATCGACGCGGCCTCGTCGGACAGGAGGAAGGCGACGGCCGCGGCGATGTCCTCCGGCTCGGTGATGCGGCCCAGCAGCAGGTGGGCGCCGGCGGCCGCCCCGTCGTCGTGCTCCCACATCGGACGGGTGGTCTCCGAGCGGGTGAGGCCCGGACTGACGGCGTTGACGCGGATGCCCCGGGGGCCCAGGTCGTTGGCCAGCGTCCGGGTGAGCGCGTTGAGTGCCGACTTGGCCGCCGCGTAGGCGGCCATGACCGGCGTGGTCTTGCCCGGCGAGCCACTCGAGATGTTGACCACCGAGCCGCCCCCGTCGGCGAGTCCGTGGGCCACCGCCTCCTGGATCAGTGACACGGTGGGCCAGGTGTTGACGGCCACCGTGCCGAGCAGGTCGTCACGCCCCATGTCCAGGGCCGAGCCGACGAACGGCGCGCCCCCGACGGTGTTCACCAGGTGGTCCAGGCGGCCGAACCGCTCGAGGGCGGTGGCGACCAGACGTGCCGCCACCCCGTCGTCACCCGCCGCCCCGGCCACCGCCACCACGGACAGGCCCTCGGCCACCAGGGTCGCGGCCATGGCCTCGAGGCGCGGCGCCTGGCGGGCGTTGATCACCACCGAGGCGCCCTCGGCGGCCAGTCGTCGCGCCGTCGCCGTGCCGATGCCGGGATCGGTCGACGCCCCGGTGACGATGGCCACCCTCCCCTCGAACCGCCGTCCCACTGACTCGTGCATGGTCCGTCCCCCCGGCGCCGGCGGTCGGTCCGCCCACGGTGCTCCAGACGCTAGGCGCCCGCGCCGCCCGGGTGACGCGGGTCCCGTCCCCTCCGCCTCACGCCCGGACGGCACTCCCGAGCGCGGCCCGCGTGCGCGCCGTGACCTCCTCGAGGGTCCCGCGGGCCAGCACGTAGCGGTCGGGCCGCACCACGCAGGCCGGCTGTCCGTCGAGCAGAGCGGCCACCTCGGGCACCGACCGGGCGTCGAGGACGACGCCGTGCCCGTGCCACCACGAGCCGGCGTCGCCCGAGGGGTCGACCGGCCCGTCGGTGCACAGCAGGAAGCGCGTCCCGACCCGGTCGTCGAGCCGCACCCCGTCGACCAGCGGCTGGGGGGCGAGGGCGCCACCGCCCGGGCCGACGCAGTGACCGGGGCCCAGCGGGGGGATGAAGCCGGGAGCGGCGGACTCGCCCCGGTAGTCCGCCAGCAGCGCCTCGTCCCGGGCCCGCGCCTCGTCGGGATCGAGCATGCAGATGAGCTGGCCGACCCCCACCGCGGCGTCGATCACCGCCCGGCAGTGGGGCCCGCGCTCGGCCTGGTAGGTGTCGAGCAGCGCATCGTCGGCGGAGCCGTCGAGCACGGCGGCCAGCTTCCAGGCCAGGTTGGCGGCATCGCGCAGTCCCGCGCACATGCCCTGGCCGAGGAACGGCGGTGTCTGGTGGGCGGCGTCGCCGGCCAGGAACAGCCGCCGGTCCCGCCAGGCGGCCGCCACCAGGCCGTGGAACGTGTAGACCGCCGAGCGCTCGACCGTGGCCAAGGCCGGGTCGATCCACGGGGCCATGAGGTCGGCGATGACGTCATCGCGGCGGATGTCCTCCTCGGACTCCCCCGGCAGCAGCATGAACTCGAAGCGGAACCGGGGCGCGGGCATCGGCACCAGGGTGTGGGGCCGGGCCGGGTCGCAGACCTGGAGGCAACGGGTGGGCAGGCCCGGCACGTCGCCCGTCAGCAGCAGGTCGACGACGAGCCACGACTCCTCGAAGCCGGTGTCGTGCAACGCCGAGCCGATCCGCCCCCGCGTCGCCGACCGGGCCCCGTCGCACCCGACGACGAACCGCGCCCGGATGGACGAGCCGTCGGCGAGGCCCACCTCGACGCCGTCGTCGTCCTGGGTCATCGCCACCACCTCGACGCCGGCGCGCACCTCGGCGCCGGCGTCGACCACCGCGTCGCGCAGGATCGCCTCGAAGGTCGGCTGGTGGAAGAAGACCGAGGACGGCCAGCCCGTGGCGGCCATCGGGGGCACCGTGGTCGACAGCAGGGTGCGACGGTCGGCCGTCAGGAACGCGATCCCGTCGTTGAGGACCGACCCGTCCAGCACCCGGTCGGCGCAGCCGAGCTCCTGGAGGACGCGCAGGGCCTCGTGGTCGCACTGCACGGCGCGCGGCAGCGGGAACGGCTCCGTGTCCCGCTCCACCACGACCACCGACAGGCCGCGGCGGGCGCAGAGTCCGGCGAGTGCGGCCCCGGTGGGCCCGAACCCGACGACGACCAGGTCGACGGGCTCCGCCGCGTCGCTCACGACGGCCAGCGTTCCCAACCGGCCTGCAGGGCGTCGAGGTCGTCCGGCACGAGGAACTCGAGCGGGAGGTTGGGTCCCCACGAGTTGGCGACGTGCT
>PMFY01000273.1 GCA_003157945.1 Acidimicrobiaceae bacterium
AGAGCCCGTGGCTCGACAACCTCCGACGCGACTGGCTCCAGGACGGGACACTGGCCCGCCTCGTCGACCAGGGCATCCGTGGGGTCACCTCCAACCCGACGATCTTCGCCAAGGCCATCAGCGGGCAGGACACCTATGACGCCCAGTTCTCCTCACTGGTCGGCACCGTCCCGGTGGAGGACGCCTACTGGGACATGGTGGTCGACGACATCAACGCCGCCCTGGCCATCCTGCGCCCGGTGTACGACCGGTCGGACGGCGGTGACGGGTTCGTCTCGGTGGAGGTCGCCCCCTCGCTGGCCCACGACACCGAGGGGACCATCACCGCGGCGCGGGGGCTCCACGAGCGGATCGCCCAGCCCAACGTGCTGGTCAAGATCCCGGCGACGCCCGAGTGCGTGCCCGCGATCCGGCAGATGATCACCGAGGGGCGCAGCATCAACGTGACCCTCATCTTCTCCCTGACCCGCTACGCCGAGGTCATCGAGGCCTACCTCTCCGGCCTGGAGGCGCTGGCCGCCTCCGGGGTGGACGACCTCTCCGGCGTCTCGAGCGTGGCCTCGTTCTTCGTGAGCCGGGTCGACACCGAGGTCGACAATCGGATCGAGGCGCTGGCCGACGGCGACGCCGACCTGCTGGCCCTGCGGGGTCGGGCGGCGGTGGCCCAGGCCCGCCTGGCCTACGGCCTGTTCCTCGACCGTTTCGCCGGCCCCCGGTGGGAGGCGCTGGCGGCCAAGGGCGCCCGCAAGCAGCGCCCGCTGTGGGCGTCGACCTCCACCAAGAACCCGGCCTACCCCGACCTGGCCTACGTCGACACCCTCATCGGCCCCGACACCGTCAACACGATGCCCGACGCCACGGTCGCCGACTTCCTCGACCACGGCACGGTGGCCCGCACCGTCGACTCCGACGAGGTCGGCAGCCGGGCCGTCATCGACCGGCTGGCCGATGCCGGCATCGACATGGAGGACGTGGCCGCCACCCTCGAGACCGAGGGCGTGGCGTCCTTCGCCGCCAGCTTCGACGACCTGATGGGGTCACTGACCGACAAGGCGGCCGCCCTGGCCGGCACCTGAGTCCCGGCGACCGCCCGCAGCCCACATCCCGGCCCGACCGGCACACCACCCCTCTCGCCCCCTCACCCCCACGACCCACCCACCACGGAGGAACCCCCATGAAGATCGCAATGGTCGGACTCGGCAAGATGGGCGCCAACATGTCCCAGCGGCTGATCGAGCACGGCCACGAGGTCGTGGCCTTCGACCTCGACGCGGCGGCCCGGACCGCGGCGGCGGCGTTCGGCGCCCGACCCGTCGCCACGCTCCAGGAGCTGGCCGCCGCGCTCGAACCGCCGCGCGTGGCCTGGGTCATGGTGCCGGCCGGCAAGCCCACCAACGACACCATCACCACGCTGGCCGGCCTGTTCGAGTCCGGTGACGTGGTCATCGACGGCGGCAACTCCAACTACAAGGAGACCGCCCCCCTCGTCGGGCAGCTGGCCGCGCAGGGCATCGCGCTGGTCGACGCCGGCACGTCCGGTGGCATCTGGGGCCTGAAGGAGGGCTACTGCCTGATGGTGGGCGGCACCGACGAGGCCGTGGCCGTGTGCGAGCCGGCCTTCCTCGCGCTCGCCCCCGAGGGCGGCTACGCCCACGTGGGGCCGCCGGGGGCCGGTCACTTCGTCAAGATGGTCCACANNTCATGCAGGCCTACGCCGAGGGTTTCGAGATCCTGTCCGAGGCGCCCGAGTTCGAACTCGACCTCCACGAGGTCGCCTCCATCTGGCGCTACGGATCGGTGGTCCGCTCGTGGCTGCTCGACCTGGCCGAGCGGGCCCTGCGCCCGGAGTCCGGGTTCGAGAAGATCGAGGGCGTCGTGGTCGACTCCGGCGAGGGCCGGTGGACGGTCGAGGAGGCCATCGACCGGGGGGTGTCGGCCCCGGTCATCTCGTCGGCCCTGTTCGCCCGGTTCGCCTCCCAGAAGAAGGACGCCTTCGGGCTCCGTCTGGTGTCGGCCCTGCGCAACCAGTTCGGCGGCCACGCCTTCACCACGGCCGACGGCACCACCGCCGGGGAGACGGGGACCCCCGGATGAGCCACGACCCCGAATCCATCGCCGCCTCGATCGACGCCCAGCGCGACCCCGGCTCGGGCACGTCCAGCGCCGCCGTCGGCGCCAAGCGGTCGCTGCCGCCCGTCCTGTCCAAGGCGCCGCCGGTGGCCATGGTCATCTTCGGCGCCTCCGGCGACCTCACCGGCCGCAAGATCCTGCCCGCGCTCGCCCGTCTGGCCGACCGCGGCGTGCTCGACGACGGGTTCACCGTCATCGGCGTGGCCCGCACCGCGTGGAGCAACGAGGAGTTCCGCACCCACGTGACGGAGTCGACCCCGGACGGCGGCCCGAAGTGGCGGGCCCTCACCGAGCGGTTCAAGTACATCACCGGCGAGTACGACCACCCGAACACCTTCGACATGCTGAAGACCCACCTGGACGAGGCCGACAAGGTCGACGGCACCGACGGCAACCGCCTCTACTACCTCGCCACCATCCCGAGCGTCTTCGGCCTGGTGGCCGGCGCCCTGGCCAAGCACGGCTGCAGCGGTCCGGGCGAGAACGGCACCTTCGCCCGGGTCGTGGTCGAGAAGCCGTTCGGCCGGGACCTGCAGAGCGCGCTCGACCTCAACGACCAGATGCACACCGCCTTCGACGAGAAGCAGATCTACCGGATCGACCACTACATGGGCAAGGAGACGGTCCAGAACGTGCTCGCCCTGCGGTTCGCCAACGCCATCTTCGAGCCCATCTGGAACCGGCGGTACATCGAGCAGGTCCAGGTGACGGTGGCCGAGAGCCTCGGCGTCGAGCACCGGGGCGGCTTCTACGAGACCGCCGGTGCGCTCCGCGACATCGTCCAGAACCACGTCATGCAGGTGCTGGCGCTGACCCTGATGGAGTCCCCGACCAGCACCGACGCCGACCGGATCCGCGACGAGAAGGTCAAGCTGCTCCAGGCCATCGACATCCCCACCCCCGACGAGGCCGTCGACAAGTCGGTGCGCGGCCAGTACACGGCGGGCACCATCGACGGCGAGCCCGTGGTCGGCTACCGCCAGGAGGAGGACGTCGCACCGGACAGCCAGACCGAGACGTACCTGGCCCTCCGGCTGCGCGTCGAGAACTGGCGCTGGGCCGGTGTCCCCATCTACGTGCGGACCGGCAAGCGGCTGCCCGCCCGGGTCACCGAGGTGGCCCTCACCTTCCGCCAGGTGCCGTTCCTCCTCTTCGACCACCGCGCCAGCCGTGACCTCCGGCCGAACACCCTCATCCTGCGGATCCAGCCCGACGAGGGCATCAGCCTGGAGTTCGGCGCCAAGGTCCCCGGTGAGAAGTTCCACCTGCGCTCGGTGGCCATGGACTTCTCCTACGCCGAGGCGTTCGCCGGTGCCGACGCCGCCGACGGCTACGAGCGGCTCATCCATGACGCCATGGTCGGCGACGCCACCCTGTTCATCCGCTCCGACGAGGTGGAGCAGGCGTGGCGGATCGTGGACCCCTACCTCGAGGCGTGGTCCGAGCCCGGTGCCAGCCTGCACTTCTACGAGGCGGGCAGCTGGGGCCCGCACATGGCCGACCTGCTGGTGGAGCGGTCGGGGGACGAGTGGCGCAATCCGGTCGTCGACCTGGAGCTGAGCGGTGGTCGCCAGACCCACCTCGAGCAGTGACGGGCACCGGGCGCGGCCGGGGTGTCCGGTGACGGCGTGAACGGCACCGTCGTCCTGGTCGAGTCGGTGCCGGAGTCGTTCGCCGACCTGGTGACCCGGGGACTGGCCACCGCCGGTGCGGCGTACTCCCTCTTCCTCTCGGGCGGCGGCACCGCCACCGAGTGCTACCGGGCCCTGGCGGGCCGCCCCGGCCTGCCCTGGGACCGGGTCGACCTCTTCCTGGGTGACGAGCGCTGCGTGCCTCCCGACGACCCCGACTCCAACCACCGGATGATCACCGAGGTCCTCATCGACGCCGTCGGACCGGTGCACGCCGACCACCCGATGTACGTCGGCGGCGAGCCCGCGGCGGCGGCCGCCGCCTACCAGCGCCTGGTCGAGGCGATCGGCCGGCCCGACCTCGTCCACCTCGGCCTCGGACCGGACGGCCACACGGCCTCGCTCTTCCCGGGTTCCGCGGCGGTGGCCGACACCGGTGCCGGCCACCTGGTGGCGGCCAACACCGACCCGAACGCCGTCAACCCGCACGAGCGGATCACGCTGACGTTCGCCGGGATCGCCCGCGCCCGCCGCGTCGTCGTGACCGTGGCCGGTGCGTCGAAGCACGACGCGCTGGCCCGCATCGTGGCGGGCGAGGACCTGCCGGGTGGGCGGGTGACCGCGGACGACCTCGTCTGGCTGGTCGATGCCGACGCCCTCGGCGACCTCACCCCCGACGCCGTGGCGTGACCGGGCGTCCCCGTCCTTCCGTCGGCCCGAGCGGGCCGACGGAAGGCCTCCGATAAGGTGGCCCCGATGCCCGCCACCCCCGGTTCGCCCCGGACCTCCCCCAGGGCCGACGTCTCGCACCACGAGCTCCTGGCCGCCCCGATCGACGAGCTCGCCGGCCGGGCCGCCGCCGTCCGCGACGCCGCGTTCGGCACCCGGATCACGTTCTCGCCCAAGGTGTTCATCCCCCTGACCATGCTGTGCCGGGACCGGTGCGGCTACTGCACGTTCGCCAAGGCGCCGGCCCGCCTCGAGTCCCCCTACCTGTCGATCGACGAGGTCCTCGGGATCGCCCGGGCCGGACGGGCCGCCGGCTGCCACGAGGCGCTGTTCACCCTCGGCGAGGGACCCGAGGACCGCTACCCGGCGGCCGCGGACTGGCTGCGCGACCACGGCTACGACTCGACCGTCGCCTACCTCGCCGCCGCCTGCGCCGCCGTGCTCGAGGAGACGGGCCTCCTCCCCCACGCCAACGCCGGCGCGCTCGGTGCCGCCGACCTCGCCCGGCTGCGGACCGTGTCGGCCAGCCAGGGGATGATGCTCGAGTCGACCAACCCCGACCTCGACGCCCACCGCTCGGCTCCCGACAAGGTGCCCGCCCGCCGGCTGGCCACCCTGGAGGCCGCGGGCGACGCGGGCATCCCCTTCACCACCGGCCTCCTGGTCGGGATCGGCGAGTCCCGCCAGGACCGGCTCGAAACGCTCGAGGCCATCGCCGCCAGCCATGCCCGGCACGGGCACGTCCAGGAGGTGATCGTCCAGAACTTCCTGCCCAAGGCCGGGACCTCGATGCACCGCCACCCGGCCTGCCCGACCGACGAATTCCTGTGGACCATCGCCGCGGCCCGGCTCCTGCTCCCCGACGACATCCACCTGCAGGCTCCGCCCAACCTCTCCGACGAGCTGGGCCCCCTGGTGGCGGCCGGCATCGACGACTGGGGCGGCGTCTCGCCCGTGACCGCCGACCACGTCAACCCCGNNACGCCTCCGACGCCGAGGGCCTGGGCCGGGACCACCCCTGGACCTCGGGGGGAGAGGTGCCCCCGCCCGACCTGCTCCCGCCGTTCGTCGCCACCACGGCCGCCGTCCGGCCCGAGGTCGTGACCCTGGCCTCCACCCACGGCGCAGTGGCCGAAGTGCTCGACGGTGTGCTGGCCGGCCGCACGGTGGACGAGGACGAGATCGTGACCCTGTTCGGCGCCCGGGGCCCCGAGGTNNAACATCAACTACACCAACGTCTGCACGTTCAAGTGCAAGTTCTGCGCCTTCTCGAAGGGGCCCCTGTCGCTCAACCTCCGCGGCACCCCCTACCTGTTGGAGCTCAGCGAGATCACGGACCGGGTGGCCGAGGCCGAGGCCATGGGGGCCACCGAGGTCTGCCTCCAGGGCGGCATCCACCCCAAATTCGACGGTGGGTACTACCTCGAGGTCATCCAGGCCGTGCGCGAGGCGTCGGCCACGATCCACATCCACGGGTTCACGGCCCTGGAGGTCACCGAGGGCGCCCGGCGCTCCGAGGTGTCCCTGGCCGAGTACCTGGTCCTGCTGCGCGACGCCGGGCTGCGGACCCTGCCCGGCACGGCCGCCGAGATCCTCGACGACGAGGTCCGGGCCATCCTGTGCCCCGACAAGATCGACACGGAGCAGTGGCTGGAGGCGCACCGGGCCGCCCACTCCGTCGGCCTCAACTCCAACGTCACCATCATGTTCGGGGCCATCGAACAGCCCCGGTCGTGGGCCCGCCACCTGGTCCGCACCCGGGAGCTGCAGCTCGAGACCGGTGGGTTCACCGAGTTCGTACCGCTGCCGTTCGTGCACATGGCCACACCCCTCTACCTCCAGCAGCGGTCCCGACGGGGTCCCACCTTCCGCGAGACGCTCCTCATGCACGCCGTCGGGCGGATCGCCTACCGGGGAGCGATCGACAACATCCAGCTCAGCTGGGTCAAGCTCGGCGCCTCGGGAGCCCGCCAGCTGCTCCGGGCCGGGGTCAACGACCTGGGCGGCACCCTGATGGACGAGAACATCTCGCGGGCCGCCGGCGCCAGCCACGGGCAGATGATGGACGCCGACGGGTTCCGGGCCATCGTGGCCCCCCTGGGTCGGACCCTGGCCCAGCGCACCACTCTCTACGGCCGGGTGTCCCCCGAGGGCGGCGGTGCCCTGCCGGTGGCCGTGTCCCACTGACCGGCGGATGACCACCCCGGAGGAGGACGCCGAGGCCGCCACGGCGGTGGCCCGGCTGGTGGAGGGCCTGGTGCCACCGGAGGCCTCGGGCGCCCAGCGCCGCCTCTACGGGTCGATGCTCGCCTGGGTGCAGCGCCTGGCCGCCGAGGGGACCGACCTGATCGACCTCAAACTGGCCGACGCCGCCCTGGGGGAGATGGCCGAGGCCTTCGAGGTCTTCCGGCCGTTCCGCCACGAGCGCAAGGTGACCATCTTCGGGTCGGCCCGTACCGAGCCGGGCCACGAGGCGTACCGCTCGGCGCGCGACCTGGCGGCCTCGATGGCGGCCGGCGACTGGATGGTGGTCACCGGGGCCGGGGCCGGGATCATGGCCGCCGGGATGGAGGGCGCCGGCCGGAAGCAGTCCATCGGCGTCAACATCCGCCTCCCCTTCGAGCAGGGGGCCAACGACTTCATCGCCAGTGACCCCAAGCTGGTGGAGATGCGCTACTTCTTCACCCGGAAGCTGATGCTCATCAAGGAGTCCGACGGCTACGTGGTCCTCCCCGGCGGATTCGGTACCCTCGACGAGGGCTTCGAGCTGCTGACGCTCCTCCAGACCGGGAAGGCCATGCCCGCCCCCGTGGTGATGCTCGACACGCCCGGTGGCGACTACTGGGGCGGGTGGGACCGCTTCGTCGAGGGCACGGTGGCGCCCCGGGGGCTCATCTCGCCGGACGACCGGGCCCTGTATCGGATCACCGACGACGTGGAGGTGGCCGTCGACGAGCTCCTCGGCTTCTACCGGAACTACCACTCGTGCCGGTGGGTGGGCGACCTGCTGGTGCTGCGGCTCCAGGTGGAGCCGGACAAGGCCGAGCTGGCCGACCTCAGCCGACGCTTCGCCGACATCGTGACGGGAGGGGTGATCCGGCGGACCAACCCCCTGCCCCCCGAGCGCTCCGACCGCGACCACCTGGAGCTGGCCCGGGTGGCCCTGCGCTTCGACCGCA
>PMFY01000176.1 GCA_003157945.1 Acidimicrobiaceae bacterium
TCATCTTCACCATCGTCGACCCCAGAGTGGTGCGGGAGTGACCCATGCCTGATGACAGAGAGCTCCTCGAGACCCACGACTCCGGACGGCTGCTGGCCAACCCCCTCCCGGGGACGGCGGCGACGGACGAGGCCATCCTCGCCTCGGAGGGGACCACCGCGGCCGACGACCTCCTGGCCAAGAAGCCGTTCGGTTTCCTGTTCTGGTTCGCCGTGGTCTTCGTCGCCGTGGTCCTGCTGTCCGCCGTACTGGCCAACGTGCTGCCGCTGCAGAACCCGAACTTCGGGAACTTCTCCTCGCTCAACCAGGGGCCGAGCAGCGCGCACCTGCTGGGCACCGACGATCTCGGACGCGACCTGCTGGCCCGACTGGTGTTCGGCGCCCGGGTCTCGCTCATCGTCGGGTTCTTCGGCGTGCTCATCGGCCTCGTCTTCGGCGGCACGGCGGGACTCATCTCGGGCTACCGCGGTGGGCGCCTCGACGTCGCCCTCAACGCCTTCTCGTTCATCATCCTGGCCTTCCCGGCCATCGTGGCCGTGATCGCCATCGTCACCTTCTGGGGCGCCTCCCTCCTCCACATCACGATCATCCTGGGCGTCGCCACCATCCCGCTCATGTACCGGGTGATCCGGGCCTCGAGCCTGTCCTTCGCCCAACGGGACTTCGTGGTGGCGGCCAAGACGATGGGCGCCACCGACACCCGGATCGTGCTCCGCGAGATCCTGCCGAACGTCATCCCCGTCACGGTCACCTTCAGCCTCATCACGGTGGCCGGCCTCATCGTCATCGAGGGGACGCTCGCCTTCCTCGGCCTGTCGGTGGCGTTGCCCACACCGTCGTGGGGCAACCTGATCAACGAGGGAACGGCCAACAACGCCCTCAGCACCGACCCGTGGATCATGCTGTGGCCGGCGCTGGCGATGTTCCTCCTGCTGTGGTCGATCAACCTCATCGGCGACCGCCTCCGCCAGCGCTTCGACATCCGTGAGGGACTCCTCTGATGGCCCGCGCCCTGGGCCGGTCGTCCAAGAAGCTCGAGTTCCGCGACGCCGGCACCCACGAGGGCCCGCTGCTGGTGGTCGAGGACCTGCACACGTCGTTCCGGACGCAACGCGGCACCGTGCGGGCGGTCGACGGCGTGTCCTTCGAGGTCCAGGAGGGCAAGACCCTGGGCATCGTGGGCGAGTCCGGTTCCGGCAAGACCGTGCTGTCCCGGTCGATCATGGGCCTGCTCCCCCCTCGGGACGTCATCCGCAGCGGCACGGTGCACTTCGCCGGGCACGAGCTGACGGCCATGGACGACAAGTCGCTGCGCGAGGTCTGGGGTGCCGAGCTGTCGATGATCTTCCAGGACCCGATGACCGCGCTCAACCCGGTCAAACGCATCGGCGACCAGATCTGCGAATCGCTGGTGCTGCACCTGGACATGGACAAGAAGGAGGCCCGGTCGACGGCGGTCGAGCTGCTGCGGTCGGTCGGGATCCCCTCGCCCGAGCAGCGGGTGCGCTGGTATCCGTTCCAGCTGTCCGGCGGCATGCGCCAGCGGGTCATGATCGCCATCGCCCTGGCCTGCGCCCCCCGCCTGGTCATGGCCGACGAGCCGACCACCGGGCTCGACGTGACCGTGCAGGCCCAGATCCTCGACCTGCTGGCCGACCTCCAGCGCGAACGCCACATGGCCGTCATCCTCGTCACCCACGACCTGGGCGTGGTGGCCAGCCGGGCCGACGACATCATCGTCATGTACGCCGGACGGGTCGTGGAGCGGGCGCCCACCCGCACGCTGTTCCACGACACGAAGATGCCCTACACGCGGGCCCTGATGGACTCCATCCCGCGGCTCGCCGACCCGAGCGGTGCCCGGCTCAACGCCATCGGCGGACGGCCGCCGGACCTGATCAACCCGCCGACGGGCTGCCGGTTCGCACCCCGCTGCCCCTACGCCCGCGACAAGTGCCGCGAGTCCGAGCCGCCGCTGCGCACCGTGGGGTCACCCGACCATCTCTTCGCCTGCTGGTTCCCCCTGGTCGACGGCGTGTCGACCGCCCCGCCCGAGGCCGTCACGGTCTCCTCCGGCGGGTCGGACGCACCGGCCGCCGCGGCCGACGGGTCCCGCGCGGCCACGGCCGCCGAACCCACCGGAGGGGTGGAGCCATGACCGACACCGCGACCACCCCGCACCCCGTCCAGGACGGCGAGGTCGTCCTGGACGTCCAGGACCTCGTCGTCGAGTTCAAGAGCGGGCGCCAGCGGGTGCAGGCCGTCTCGGGCGTGACCTTCCAGGTGCGCCAGGGGGAGACCCTGGGGCTCGTGGGCGAGTCCGGCTGCGGCAAGTCCACCACGGGGCGCACCCTGGTCCAGGTCCAGCCGGCGACCTCGGGCGCCATCATCTACCAGGGCACCGATCTCAACGGCATGCGCGGCAAGCAGCTCCGCCAGATGCGCACCAAGATCCAGATGATCTTCCAGGACCCGATCTCGTCGCTCAACCCCCGTCGGCGCATCAAGGACATCGTGGCCGAGCCGCTGGTGATCTGGAAGCGGGGCACCAAGGAGGAGCGGGCCGCCAAGGTACGGGAGATGCTCGAGGCCGTCGGCATCGATCCCGACGTCGCGGGCGACCGCCTGCCCAGCGAATTCTCGGGCGGCCAGTGCCAGCGCATCAGCATCGCCCGGGCCCTCATGGCCGACCCGGACCTCCTCATCTGCGATGAACCGGTCTCGGCCCTCGACGTCTCGGTGCAGGCCCAGATCCTGAACCTCCTGGCCGACCTCAAGGAGCAGTTCCGGCTCACCATGGTCTTCATCGCCCACGACCTGGCCGTGGTGAAGAACGTGAGCGACCGGGTGGCGGTCATGTACCTCGGCAAGCTGGTGGAGATCGCCGAGTCCGACGAGCTCTACCGGGCCGCGGCCCACCCCTACACCGAGGCCCTCCTGGCCTCCATCCCGGAGCCGGACCCGGACCACGTGTCGAGCCACAAGGCGCTGACGGGTGAGCTGCCGTCCCCGCTCAATCCACCGTCGGGCTGCCGTTTCCGCACCCGCTGCCCCTACGCCCAGGAACGCTGTGCCGCCGAGGAGCCCCCGCTGCGCGACATCGCCCCCGGTCACCAGGTGGCCTGCCACTTCCCGGTGGGCGAGGCGGCGGGCCAGGTCGCCCCACCGGCCGCCGCGGTGCCGGCCGCCCAGCCCCCCGCCTGACGCTCCTGATCCTCCGGGCTCCGGACGCGGTGCCCGGTCCGGTGCCCGGCGACCGGTCCGGTGCCGACGGAGTCAGGTGTCCGTGGACGGGAAGCGCATCCCGTCCGAGGCCAGTCGCCGGCGGATCAGTGCCGCCGTGGCCCGCGGGTCCATGTCGGAGCTGTCGATGACGAAGCGTTCCATCGGGCCGAGGTCGCGGAACTGCTCCCACATGTGCCGGATCGGTGCCTCGTCGGTCAGCGCGTCCCGATGCTGCGGCGATTCCTCCACCCGGGTCCGGGCCCGGGCCAGGCAGGTGTCGCCATCCGGTCGGAGCACCACGTAGCTCACGGCCGCGATGCACGGGGCCAGCTCCTGGCGGAGTACGTCGAAGTGCCACGGTCCGAGGATGCCGTCCAGGACGGTGGCGAATCCGGCATCGGCCATCCGCACCCCGGCCGCCGCCGCGGCCCGGATCACCGCCCGGTTCTGCGCGTCCGCCGCAGGTTCCCACGGAGGGATACCCCCGTTGACGATCGTCGTCCAGAACCAGTCCGAGTGCAGACACGCCGACCGTGGCGAACCGGTCGCCAGGATCGCCCCGACCGTGGTCTTGCCGGCGCCCGGTGGCCCGGTGAGGATCAGCAGGTGGCCGTCGTCCATGCCGCGAACCTAGCGAGCCGTCGACGGCCCGGCCCGGCAGCGCGGACGCGGGGACGACGGTGACGACGGGCTGCTGTCCTCCGTCACACCCGCTTCTGGCGGGCCCGGAGCGCGACCATCGCCTTCTCGACGCGTCGGGTCCGCGTCTCGTCGGTCCTGGCGTCCTCGATGGGAACGATGAAGCCCTTGCGCTGGCTCAGCGTGAGGCCGGCGAAGAACGCGGCGGCCTCGTCGTCGGAGGCGAGGGCCCCGGCGAGCTCGGTGGGCACGGCGACCTCGGCGGGAGCGGAGTCGAGGACGACGGACACCCGGAGCGCGTCGCCCGCCTCCGCCCCGATCAGACCCCGGCGCTCGGCGCTCACGGGGATCTTGGCGGATCCCTTCACGGAGCCGATCGTGGTGGAGAACGTGAACCCGTTGATGCTCACGAGAACGGCCGGGCGCCGGCCGGCCCCCAGTGCCTCGACGATGTCCGGCGGGACGGTGATCCCGGTGGCCGTCGTTCCGTCGCGATCCAAGGTGGCGTCGAAGTCCATGGCATTTCCTACCAAATCCGACGGCTCCGGGCGAGGTCCCGACCGGCCGGGTGGTCCGTCGGCCGATCCCCGGATCCGCTACGTCGGCGGGGCGACGGCGGTGGCGTCGGCGGGGCGACGGCGGTGGCGGCGACCTGCCGCCGGGCACCTTCGACGGGTCCGAGTCGATACCGAGCCCGTATGCCGATCCCGAACGGAATTCGGTCGAACGGCTCATCATCGTCTCCCGGACCGTCCTCGACCCGAGCCGGCTGTCGGACCGGCGCTACCAACGACGGATCGGCCTCGTGGCCGCCCTCCACTTCGTGGTGGACGCGGCATTCATCGGTCGCCTCGGCGCACCGTGGTTCGCCCGGGGCCTCGTCCTGATCGGTGCGGCGGTGTACGTCGCCGTCCGGTTCCGGCGTCCCGTTGCTCGCCTTCTGGGCGACCCTGGCCCTCGTGTTGCTGTTCGTGCTCCCTCTCGACGGGTTCAGCGGCAGCGCCGCCACCACCCGGGCGGCCACCTGCCCGTGGATGAGTACCGGTGAGGCCGGGGCCGCCCTCGGTCGGACCGTCGTGGCGGACGCGTCACCGAGCCCGTCCCCCTGCAGTTGGTCCTCGCCCCGCCACCGCGCCGCACCGGCACGGCCCGACGAGCAGCTCTCGATGGTCATCACCCACCCCTCCGAGGTGCCCGCCCCCGCACGCGACGGACGGCCCCGGAGGGCCGTCCGTCCACACGTCGTCGTCCGGTCGTCCCGGACGGGAGTGATCAGCCCTCGGCCGGTGCCTCCGCAATCGGCGCGGCCTCGGCGACAGCTTCGGCCGGGGCCGGGGCCGCCTCGACGACCACCACCGCGGCGCACTCCTCGACCACCACCACCGCCGCGCACGGTCACAAGGGCTCGAGGAGCACCACGACGACGACCATCGCCCCGAGCTCGGTCAGCGTCGTGGTGGCCAACGCCACGAGCACCAACGGCCTCGCCGCCCACTACACGACCGTGATCGGGGCCGGCGGCTGGAAGATGGGGACGCCGGCCGACGCCGCCACGACCGAGGCGACGTCCGCGGTCTACTACGCCGCGGGCTTTCAGGAGCCGGCGGCGTCCATCGCCACCACCATCGGCGTGAAGCCGACCCAGGTCCTGCCCCTCACGACCGCCACCCCCGTTTGCGGGGTCACCGGCACCGACGTCGTCGTGGTCATCGGGTCGGACCTCGCCTCCACGACGACCACGACCACCTGACGTTGCCCGACACGGGCGACCCGGGTGACACGGGCGAGGCCGCGGCCCAGCTGCCCGCGCCCCTGTGGCGCATGGCGGCCGAGCCGGCGCACTGCGCCCTGTTCCTCGACTTCGACGGGACGCTGGCCGCCATCGTGGAGGACCCGACCGGAGCCCGCCCGCTGCCGGGCGTGCCCGCGCTCCTGGCCCAGCTGGCCCGCCCCTTCGCGCTGGTCGCGGTGGTGTCGGGCCGCCCGACCGCCTTCCTCGCCGAGGTGCTGGGCGACCCGGCCGGGGTCACGCTGGCGGGCCTCTACGGCCTGGAGCGCGCCCTGCGCGGCCCCGAGCACGCCCGCTGGGCGGCCGTCATCGACCAGGTCGTGGCCGAGGCGAGGGCCGAGG
>PMFY01000089.1 GCA_003157945.1 Acidimicrobiaceae bacterium
TTGGCAAGGTGATGCTCTACCAACTGAGCCACGTCCGCGTAGGCGGTTCACTCTAGCAGTTGGGACGCGGGATCCGGAATGCCACCCGGCCGGCGGGCCCTGTGCCATCCTGCCCGGGTGGCGCTGCTTCCCGACATCGTCCCGGCCCAGGCGATCGAGTTGCGGCGGTGGCACCCCTCCTACGCCGAGGGCCTCTGCGCCGCCGTCACGTCCAGCCTGCCGGAGTTGCGGCCCTGGATGCCCTGGGCCCAGGTGGCACCGGCCGTCGGGGACTACGTCACCCTGCTCGCCGAGGGGGACGCCAAGTTCGAGGCCGGAGCGGAGTGGCAGTTCGTGATGGTCGAGCCCGGCAGCGACAGGGTCGTGGGGGCGTCCGGCCTCCACCACCGTCAGGGCCCGGGCACGATCGAGATCGGCTACTGGGTCTGCACCGACGCCACCCACCACGGCTACGCCACCATGACGGCGAGGGCGCTCACCTCCGCCGCCTTCGCCCATCTCGACGACATCGACGAGGTGCAGATCCGGATGGACTCCGGCAACCGGCGGAGCGCGGCCGTGCCGCCGCGGCTCGGATTCCGCCACCACGGCGACGTCGACCACGAGATCGACGCGCCGGGCCAGTGCGGCCGCATGATGGTCTGGGTCATGTCCCGTCACGGGTGGGACCCCTCGGGCGCGGTGGCGCAGCCCACCACGTAGCCGGGGCCCGTCGGCGCCCGGACCGCCGTGCGGTGCTCAGGCCGGCACTTCGGCGTGCCACCAGGGCACGGGACGGTCCCGCCGGTCGGCCTCGGCCACCAGCTCGTCCAAGGACCGCTCCATCGCCTCGGCCAGCACGGCCACATCCGGGACGAGGTCCCAGCAGGCCTGGACGCCGACATGGACGGTGTCCAGATACGAGAAGACGGTGACGTTGACGCCAACGCCCTCCATGATGGGGCCCAGGGGATGGAGCGACTCCATCCTGGCCCCGGCCAGGTAGACCGGCACGTCCGGACCCGGCACGTTGGACACCACGAGGTTGAACGGCGGCGCCACGTGGTCGAAGAGGCGCAGATTGGTCACGAGTCGGGACAGGCGGGTGGCGACGGCGGGGAACGCCGTCTCGGCCCACGAGGCGAACACCTCGGGGTCGACGCTGGCGTTCTGCTCCTTGGCCGCCCGCACGCCGTCCCGGATGTGCCGGAGGCGGGCCGCCGGGTCGGTCACCCCGGTGGCCAGGGACACGAGCATGCCCGACACCCGGTTACCCAGGGCACCCTGTTCGGCCGCCGTCCGCACCGACACCGGCACGAGGGCCACGAGTGACGTCTCGGGCTCCTCCCCACGGGCCGCGAACAGGGCCCGCAGGCCCCCTGCCGTCACGCCCAGGACGACGTCGTTGGCGGTGGCGCCGAACACGGCGGCCACCCGCCGGACCTCGGCGAGTGGCAGGTCGGCGAAGGCCACCCGCCGGTGCGGCGAGATCGCCCGGTTGATGGACGTCGGGGGCGCCTGGAACAGGGCCGGCGGCAGCCCGCTGAGCACCTCCCGGTTGCGGGTGCTGACGGCCCGTGCCGTCTGGACCGTGCGGGCGATCGAGCGGACCAGGCTGTCGAGCTGACCCGGGAGACCGCCGATCGACTGCTTGAGCTGGTCGAACTCGCCCGGGAGGGCCGGGGGTGACCACTCCCTCCCCGGGGTCCGGCCCTCGGGCCCGTCGATCACCGCGGGCCCGTCCACACCGGAGGGCCCATCCACCGTGGACGTGGCGGGGGCCGCACCGAACAGGGGGCGCGGAGCGGGATCGGCGGAGAGGTCGAAGAACGACGCCAGGATCTCGGCACCCGAGACCCCGTCGATGATGGCGTGGTGGACCTTGGCCACGATGCCGACCCGACCGTCCGCCAGGCCCTGCACCACATGGAACTCCCACAGCGGCCGGCTGCGGTCGAGCGGGCGCGAGGCCAGGTCGGCCACCAGCTCGGCGAGCTCGGTGGCACCACCCGGCTCCGGCAGGCTGGCCCGCCGCACGTGGAAGTCGAGGTCGAAGTCGGGGTCCTCCACGAGCGTCGGGTGCTGCAGGCCGAAGGGAACCTCGACCATCCGCATGCGGAAGGGCGGCACCAGGGGGACGCGCTCGGCGACCAGCGAGCGGATCCGACGGAACCCCAACCCCCCGGGCACACCGTCGGGGTCGAACACCATGGCCCCCAGGATGTGGAGGTGGGTGGTGGGCGATTCGAGGGCGAGGAACGCCCCGTCCAGTCCGGTCAGCCGGCTCACGGGGTCACCGGCCCGTCGACCCGAAGCCGTCGAGGCCCCGTTCGGACCCGTCCAGCGAGGCGACCTCGACGAACCGGGCCGTGTCCACCCGCTGGAGCACGAGCTGGGCGATGCGGTCACCCCGTCGGACCCGGTACGGGACCTCGGGATCGGTGTTCACGAGCAGGACGGCGAGCTCGTCGCGGTAGCCGGAGTCGATGAGTCCGGGGGTGTTGAGGCAGGTCACCCCGTGGCGGAGGGCGAGGCCGCTGCGCGGCTGCACGAACCCGGCGTACCCCTCGGGGATGGCGAGGGCGATACCGGTCGGCACCATGGCGCGCCCGCCGTTCGGCTCGAGCAGGACCTCGATCCGGGCCACCAGGTCGGCTCCGGCGTCGCCGCTGTGGGCGTAGCCCGGTAGGGGCAGGTCGGGGTCGAGGCGCATCACGGGCACCGCCAGTCCTGTGCCCTGGGCCGTCCCCGTGCCGCTGTCTGCCGGGGTCACCCGCACGTCCCGCTCATCACCCGGACGCTACCGCCCGCCACGGGGTCCTGCCGTCACCCGTCCGTGACCGGTCCGACAGCGGCCCGCCACCGTCCCGTTCCTTCGGCCGCCGCTCCGGCCGATCCCCTCCGGCCGTTCCGGTCAGTGCCGCGGGCGACGCCGACGCCCGGGTTTCTGACGGACCGTCACCTTTGCTGGCGGCCACCCCTCCGGTAGGTTGACCGCGTGCTGGTGTGGATGGACCTGGAGATGACGGGACTCGAGGCCGACCGTCACGTCATCGTGGAGATCGCCACCCTGGTGACCGACGATCAGCTGACGGTGGTGGCCGAGGGCCCCGACCTGGTCGTGCACGCCACCGAGGAACAACTGGGCGCCATGGACGACTTCGTCCGGGACATGCACTCCGCCAGCGGCCTGCTCGAGGAGATCCGGTCGTCGGAGCTCACCCTGGAGGACGCCGGTCGCCAGACGCTCGAGTTCATCCGGGCCCACGTCCCGAAGCCCCGGACGGTGCCCCTGGCCGGGAACTCGATCGGCACGGACCGCCGCTTCCTCGCCGCCCACCTCCCCGAGATCGAGGAGTACCTGCACTACCGCTCGGTCGACGTGTCCACCGTCAAGGAACTCAGCGCGCGCTGGTACCCCGAGGCGGCCGCCGCCGCACCACCGAAGGCCGGCGGCCACCGGGCCATGGACGACATCCGGGAGTCCGTGGCCGAGCTCGCCTACTACCGGGCCGCCGTGTTCAAGGACCCCACCCCCTGAGGCGTCGCCGCGGCCGGGCCGCGGCGACGCCGGAGCGAGAGGAGCACCCATGGCCGACGAGCCATCGACCGACGAGACGCCCCGTCCCACCGTGGCCGACACCCCCGCTGAAGCCGTGCCGAGCCGGGACGAGGTGGTCGCCACCCTCACGGCACCGGACGCCCCCTTCGAGATGGAGGAGGTCGTCATCCGGGGCATCCTCACCCGGACCTGGAAGACTGCGCCCGCCGACCTCCGGGCCGTGTTCGAGCTGTCCGCCCTCCACGGCGACAAGGACTTCCTCGTCTACGAGGACGAGCGGGTGACGTTCGCCGAGAACTTCCGTGCCGTCGCCGCACTCGGGCACGCGCTCGTCGGGCGCTTCGGGGTGCGCCCGGGCGATCGGGTCGCCATCGCCATGCGCAACCTGCCCGACTGGGTCATGGCCTTCTGGGCCACCATCACCGTCGGTGCGGTGGCCGTTCCCCTCAACGCGTGGTGGACCGGTGAGGAGCTCGCCTACGGGCTGTCCGACTCCGGCAGCCGCGTGGCGTTCGTCGACGAGGAGCGCCAGCAGCGGGTCTCCCACCACCTGGCCGAGGTGCCCGGTCTGGACGCCCTCATCGTGTCGTGCGAGGAGCACGACCCCGACACCGGCGGACGCCGCGCCGCGGTGGCCGGCCACCTCGACCGCGAGGGTGCCGAGCCGCTGCCCGTCGTCCCCTTCACCGAGTTGGTCGGATCGCCGGCCGACGACCTCGCCCTGCCCGAGGTGACCATCGACGCCGACGACGACGCCACCATCTTCTACACCTCGGGCACCACCGGACGACCGAAGGGCGCGGTCGGGACGCACCGCAACAGCTGCTCCAACCTGATGAACCTCTTCTTCGTGGCGACCGTCGGCAGCCAGCGTCGGAGCCAGGCCCAGAAGGACGCCTCGCCGGGGGTCCAGAACGCCAACCTCCTGTCGGTGCCGCTGTTCCATGCGACAGGCTGCCACGCCCTGCTGGTCACGAACACGGCTGCGGGCGGCAAGCTCGTGATGATGCACCACTTCAACCCGGAGCGGGCGCTCGAGCTCATCGAGCGGGAGCGCATCACCGTGTTCGGCGGGGTGCCGGCCATGGTGATGCAGGTCATCGACTCCCCCGACTTCGCCAAGCGCGACACGTCCTCGGTCCAGTCCATCTCCTACGGCGGCGCCCCGGCACCGCCGGACCTGGTGCGTCGGATCAAGGAGCACTTCCCCTCGGGCGCGCCGGGCAACGGGTACGGGCTGACCGAGACCTCGGCCATGACCACGATGAACACGGGCGACGACTACGTCCGCAAGCCGGACAGCGTCGGGCCGCCGTCACCGGTGTGCGACGTGGCCGTGGTGCCCGAGGACTGGGACGCACCCGAGCCCCCCATCGACCAGCCGGCCGACCCGGAGCGTACCGGCGAGCTGTGGATCAAGGGACCGAACGTGGTGCGCGGCTACTGGAACCGGCCCGACGCCACTGCGGCCACGTTCTCGAGCGGCTGGCTGCACTCGGGCGACGTGGCCCGCATCGACGAGGAGGGGTTCGTCCACATCGTGGACCGGGCGAAGGACATGATCATCCGCGGGGGCGAGAACGTCTACTGCGTCGAGGTCGAGGCCGCCCTCCACGAGCACCCGGCGGTCGCCGACTGCGCCGTCATCGGCGTGCCCCATCCCGTGCTGAGCGAGGAGGTCGGGGCCGTCATCGTGCTGCGGCCCGGTACGGACGTGGCGGCCGACGAGTTGACCCGCCACGTGCGCGAGCGGCTGGCCGCCTTCAACACGCCCACCCGCTACTGGTTCCGGAGCGAGGCACTCCCGCGCAACCCCGCCGGCAAGATCCTGAAGCGCGAGCTGCGCACCGAGCTCCTGGGCGACGCCCCGGTCTTCTGACCGGTGACCGTGCCGCTGGTCCGCGGCGTCGGGTGTGCGACCGTCCGGCGACGTCGGCGCGGCTCAGGACGCCCCGGGCGCCGCGCCCTGCCCGTCGGTCTCGACCCGGGTCTCGAGGGCATCCAGGTCGGCGAGGTCGTGCCCGGCCACCGCCTCGTCGGCCAGTGCCCGCTCCCGGTCGGCGGTGACCTCGGCCGGATCGGACCCGCGGTGGAGGATTCTCGACCCCGTCGCCGATCGGGCGTCGTCGGCGGCCTCACCGGTGTCGAGTGACTCGGAGACGGCCTGGTCGGCGTCCCGCTCCGCCTCGGCCTCCGCCGCCTCCGCATCACGGGCCTGTGGGCTCCCCGGCCGGGACGCCTCGATGCGGGTGACCTCGGCCTCGATGCCGAGTCGTTCGTGATCGGCCTCGGCCGCCAGTTCGCCGGACGCCTTGGCGGCGGTCAGGGTGGCCTCGGCACCGTCGACGGACGTGCTCGCCGCCTGTTCGTGCTGGAAGACCGGATTGCGGACGTGGCCCCCGGGCGCGGGGCCCTCGGCCCGGAGGGCGTCGAGCTCCGCGTCCATCTCGTGCTCGATGCTCGCCGCAGGATCCGCTGACGCGGCTGTCGGATCGGTCTCAGTCATGAATTTTGTGTCGACAAGCCCGGACGTGATCTTGAGCGCGCCGTCCCGTGGGCGTCGCACGCCCACCGGCGAACCACCTGACAAGATGGACGCCATGGGCTCGGACGGCAGCAAGTCGCGCAAGAAGAAGCAGCACCTCCCCAAGGTGCCGAAGTACGAGGAGCCCAACCGGCTCGAGGGCGCGCAGGGGGGCACGGGCTTCGGCCGGGCCGGGCACAACTCGGACCACCACCACTACGAGAAGCCGACCGGATTCGGCGCCTGGATGCTGAAGGTACTGGGGAGGAAGCCCAACCCCTAGGCACCCGTACGGTCCTGGCCGGTGGGCCGACGGATCGCCGGACGCAGGACGCCGGGTGGGCGCCGACTCAGGCCGGTCCGTCGAGGAGGGCGCGTGTCCGGTCTACGTCGTCGCCCATCTGGGCCACCAGCGCGTCGACCGAGTCGAACGCCAGCTCGTCGCGCAGTCGGTGCACGAACGACAGCCGGGCCGGTTCGCCGTAGAGGTCACCGCTGAAGTCGAGCAGGTACGCCTCGACGAGCAGCTCGCCGTCGACGCCGTAGAAGGTCGGTCGGCGGCCGACCGACACGGCGGCCTTCCAGCGGGCACCGTCCGGACGTTCGTACCAGCCGGCGTAGATGCCGGGTGCGGGTAGGCAGATCTCCCCCGGCACGGCGATGTTGGCGGTCGGGAAGCCCAGTTCGGCGCCGCCGCGCCGGTCGCCGGTGACCACGGGCCCGCGCACCTGGTGGGGCCGGCCCAGCAGGACGGCGGCGCCCTCGACGTCGCCCGCACCCACCAGCGTACGGATCCGGGTGGACGACACGGGCAGCGCGTCCGGCCCGCCGTCGGCCTCGGAGGACAGGGACACGCCGTCCACGGCGAACCCGGCGACCGAGCCCATCTCGGTCAGCAGCGCCACGTTGCCCTTCCGGCCGTGACCGAAGTGGAAGTCCTCCCCCACCACGACCAGCCGGGCGCCGAGGCCCTCGACGAGCTCCCGGGTGACGAACTCCTCGGCGGTCTCGTTCGCCCGCTCCTCGTCGAAGCGGACCACTACGGTCCGGTCGACCCCGGCGGACGCCAGCAGCTCGAGCTTCTGGTCGAGATCGCAGAGCAGCAGCGGCGCCGACGCCGGGCGCACCACGGACGCCGGATGGCGGTCGAAGGTGACCACCACCGTGGCCAGGCCGCTGTCCTGGGCGCGGGTCCGCAGCTCGGCCAGCAGGGCCCGGTGCCCGAGGTGGACACCGTCGTAGGCACCGATGGTCACGGCCGAGCCGCCGGTGGGCGGCACGAGGTGGACGCTGTCGGTCACGATCTCCACGATGGGCAAGGTTACCGCCGAGTCAGCGACGACCGGACCCCGATCGCCGGAGGGTCGCCGGTGCCGGGGCCGGGGAGGTTCAGCCGGCGGACTCGATGACCACGGCNNACCACCACCTGGTCGAGGTCGCGCATGGCCTGCGCCGGGGTGAGCACCACGGCGGGCGTCAGCTCGTCGACCAGTCGGGCGTCCTCGGTCGTGAACGACCCGATGCGCGTGCGCCGGAGGTTCCGCAGATGGGCCCCGCCGCCCAGCCGCTCACCGAGGTCGGCGGCCAGGACCCGGACGTAGGTACCCGACGAGCACTCCACCTCGATCCGGAAAACCCCCGGGGTCAGGCCCGGCATGACGTCGTAGCGGTAGACGGTCACCGGTCGGGCCGAGCGCTCCACCTCGATCCCCTCGCGGGCCAGGGCGTGGAGGCGCCGACCGTCGACCTTCACGGCCGACACCATCGGGGGGACCTGCTCGATGTCACCGGTCAGGCCGGCGGCCGCCTCGCGCACGGACGACAGCGAGACGTCCTCCATGTCCCACGTGCCCGTCACCTCGCCCGAGGCGTCCAGGGTCGAGGTGGCCGTCCCGAGGACGACCTCGGCCTCGTACGTCTTCGGCAGGGCCGTGAGGAACCGCATCAGGCGGGTGCTCCGGCCCAGGCCCACCAGCAGCACGCCGGTGGCGTCGGGGTCGAGGGTGCCGGC
>PMFY01000249.1:0-134 GCA_003157945.1 Acidimicrobiaceae bacterium
GGCCACCGGGGCCACGGTGGCCACCGGGTCGGCGCGGCGGCGGGTGCAGCTGGCCAACCTGCGACCCGACCTGGCGTTCGCCGACCTGCGCGGCAACCTGGCCACGCGTCTGGCGCGTGCCGGGGCCGACGGCA
>PMFY01000249.1:157-4990 GCA_003157945.1 Acidimicrobiaceae bacterium
CGGCGCTGGCGGCCATCGACGACGCCGCGGTGCGGCGGGTGGTCGAGGCCGAGCGGGCGTTCCTGGCGGAGCTGGGCGGGGGCTGCACGTTGCCGGTGGGCGCCCACGCGGTCGAGGTGGCCGAGGGTGGACCACCCGGCGACCTCGAACTCACCGGCATGGTGGCCGGTGCCGACGGCCACGTCGTGCTCCGTCACACCCGACGGGGAGCCGACGGGCCGGCGCTCGGACGGGCCGTGGCCCGCTACCTGCTCGACGACGCGGGCGGCAGCGACCTCGGCCCGTGGCGGCCGGAGTCATGACCGTCGCCCTGGTCGGCGCCGGTCCGGGCGACCCGGGCCTGCTGACCCGGCGTGGCGCGGCGCTGCTGGCCGCGGCCGACGTCGTCGTCCACGACCGGCTGGTCGCCCGCGAGCTCCTCGACCTCGCACCGGCGACGGCCGAGCGCATCGACGTGGGCAAGGGTCCCGGGCAGTCGGGCCGGCAGGCGGACATCAACGGGCTGCTCGTGCGCCTCGGCCGGTCGGGCCGTCAGGTCGTCCGCCTGAAGGGGGGCGACCCGTTCGTGTTCGGCCGCGGCGGCGAGGAGGCGGAGGCCCTCCGTCGGGCGGGCGTCGCCGTCGAGGTGGTGCCCGGGGTCAGCTCGGCGTTCGCGGCACCGGCCGCCGCCGGCATCCCGGTGACGCACCGGAACCTGTCCACCTCGGTCACCGTGGTGACGGGCCACGCGGGCGACCCGTCGCTGCCCGGGGTCGACTGGGAAACGCTCGGCCGGTTGGACGGCACCCTCGTCGTCCTCATGGGCATGGGGGCCCGGGCGGCCATCACCGAGCGGCTGCTGGCCGCCGGCCGGGCGGCGACCACGCCGGTGGCCGTCGTCCACTGGGGCACCACCGAGCAGCAGCGGGTGGTGCGCACCGACCTGGCCCACCTGCCCGAGGTCGACCTGCCGGCCCCCGCCGCCATCGTGGTCGGTGCGGTCGCCGGGCTCGACGTGACGGCCGCCGCCCTGGCGGCCGACGCGGCCGGGGCGACCCCGGCGGCCGGGGACTGAGCGTGCACGACCACGGTGCCGTCCCGCCGGCCCGCCGGTCCGTCCCCCCACCACCGCCGGGTTCGCTGGCCGGACGCACCGTCGTCGTCACCCGGGCCCGCGCCCAGGCCTCCGAGCTCGTGCAGCTCCTGTCCGGGCTCGGGGCGTCGGTCGTCGAGCTGCCGGTCATCGCCATCGACGACCCGGCCGACGGGGGTGCGGCGTTGGCGGCGGCGGTCGACCGGGCCGTGGCCGGGGCCTACGGATGGATCGTCGTCACCTCGGTGAACGCCGTGTCCCGCACGGCGGACGCCCTCGCCGGGCGGGCCCTGCCGGCCCCGACCCGCTGGGCGGCGGTGGGCACGTCCACGGCCAAGGCGCTGATGACCCGGGGCATCGTCCCCGACCTCGTGCCCGCCGACGCGGTGTCGGACGCACTGGTGGCCGTGTTTCCGGAGGCCCCGGCGGAGGACGCCGCGCCCGGCCGGCCCACCGGGGAGGGCGCCGCGCTGTTCGTGCGGGCGGAACGGGTCCGCGACGTGGTCGGGCCCGGTCTGCGCGCCAAGGGCTGGCGGGTCGACGAGGCCGTCGCCTACCGCACGGTGGCGGGCTCCGTGGACCCCGCCAGCCTGCCCCGGGCCCGGGCCGCCGATGCGGTGGCGTTCACCTCGTCCTCCACCGTCGAGCGCACGGTGGACCTGCTCGGGACCGACGGGGTCCCCGCGATCGTGGTGTCGATCGGTCCGATCACGTCGGGCGCGGTGCGGGCGGCCGGCCTCACGGTGGCCGCGGAGGCGGTGGTGCACACCCTCGACGGGCTGGTGGCGGCCGTGGTCGAGGCCCTCGGGACCACCGACGCCTGACCGCNNCCGGCGCTCCGCCGACTGGTGGCCGAGACGGCGCTGTCGGTCGACGACCTGGTCGCCCCCCTGTTCGTGGCCGACGGACTCGACGCCCCGCGGCCCGTGGGGTCGCTGCCCGGGGTGTCCCAGCACTCCGTCGACTCGCTGGTCGCCGAGGCCCGGCGCCTGGTCGGCCTGGGCGTTCCCGGTGTCATCCTCTTCCCGCTGCCCCGCACCGAGGACAAGGACGCCACCGGATCCGCCGCCCTGGACCCCGACGGCATCACCCGGCGGGCCATCGACGCCGTCCGGAGCGCGGTCGGCGACGACCTGGTGGTCATGGCCGACTGCTGCCTCGACGAGTTCACCGACCACGGCCACTGCGGCGTGCTCGACCCCGACACCGGCGACGTCGACAACGACGCCACGGTCGAGCTCTACGCCGACCTGGCCGTCGTGCAGGCGACGGCCGGCGCCCACGTGGTCGCCCCGAGCGGGATGATGGACGGACAGGTGGCCGCCATCCGCGGCGCCCTCGACCGGGCCGGCCACCACGGGACCGCCGTGCTGGCCTACGCCGCCAAGTACGCGTCGGCCCTCTACGGCCCGTTCCGCGAGGCCGCCGACGTCACCATCGTGGGCGGGGGCGACCGCCAGGCCTACCAGCAGGACTACCGCAACGGGCGCGAGGCGCTGGCCGAGGTCGCCCTCGACGTGGCCGAAGGTGCCGACATGGTCATGGTCAAGCCGGCACTCACCTACCTCGACGTGCTGGCCGAGGTGCGGGCCACCGTCGACGTGCCCGTCGCCGCCTACCACGTGTCGGGGGAGTACGCGATGGTCAGGGCCGCCGCCGAGCGCGGCTGGATCGACGGGCCGGCCGTGGCCCTCGAGCAGATCACCGCGGTCAAGCGGGCGGGCGCGGACTTCGTGCTCACGTACTTCGCGGCCGAACTGGCGGAGGCCCTCGGTGGCTGATCCGGCCTCCGGGCGGTCCGTCGTCCCCCACGCGCGGTCCGAGGCGCTGTTCGCCCGGGCCGCCGATGTCATCCCCGGCGGCGTCAACTCGCCCGTGCGGTCCTTCCGCTCCGTCGGCGGCCACCCCTACTTCGTGGCCCGGGGGGAAGGGGCCTACGTCTGGGACGCCGACGGCAACCGGCTGCTCGACTACGTCCAGTCCTACGGCGCCTCCCTGCTCGGCCACGCCCACCCCGCCGTGGTCGCCGCCGTCCGCGACGCGGCGGGCCGGGGCACCACCTTCGGCGCACCGACGGAGGGGGAGGTCGAGCTGGCCGAGGCCATCCGCGAACGGGTGCCGGGGTGCGAGCAGGTCCGGCTGGTGTCGTCGGGCACCGAAGCCACCATGAGCGTGATCCGGGTGGCCCGCGGCTTCACGGGCCGGGACCGCATCATCAAGTTCGCCGGCTGCTACCACGGCCATTCCGACGGGCTGCTGGCCGGTGGCGGCAGCGGCGTGGCCACCCTGGGGCTGCCGGACTCCGCCGGCGTGCCGGGCGCCGCCGTGGCCGACACCGTGGTGGCGCCGTACAACGTGGTACCCGAGGTCGACGACCGCGTCGCCTGCGTGATCGTCGAGGCGGTGGCGGCCAACATGGGCCTCGTCCCCCCGGCCCCCGGCTTCCTGGCGGGCCTGCGGGCCGCCTGCGACGCCGCCGGTGCGTTGCTCGTCTTCGACGAGGTCATCACCGGCTTCCGCCTCGGCGAGGGGGGTGCGGCCGCCTGGAGCGGCGTGCAGCCCGACCTGTGGTGCTTCGGCAAGGTGATCGGTGGGGGCCTCCCGGTCGGCGCGTTCGGCGGCCGCCGTGAGGTGCTGTCGGTGCTGGCGCCGCTCGGCCCCGTCTACCAGGCGGGAACGCTCTCGGGGAACCCGCTCGCCACCGCGGCGGGCCGGACCGTGCTCGAGCACGTGACCGCCGCCGACTACGCCTCGTTGGCGGAGGCGGTGGGCTCGTTCGCCGCGTCGCTCCGTGCGGTCCTCGACGCCGCGCTCGACGCCTCGGGGACCACCGACGCCTCGGGACGCCGGCTCACCGCCCGGGTCCCGGTCGTCGGCCCGCTCTTCGGGCTGTACTTCGTGCCCGACGGCTCACCCGACGTGTCGGACTACGACGGTGCGGTGGCCTCCGCCGACACCGGCCTCTACGCCCGCCTCTTCCGCGAGATGCTCGCCCGGGGCGTGGCGCTCGCCCCCGGGCCCTACGAGGTGGCGTTCCCCTCGCTGGCCCACGGGGCCGCCGAGTACGACCGCACGCTGGACGTCGCCGCGGCCGCCGCGGCCGCCGCCTTCGCGTCCTGAGACCGCCGTCCGTGGCTCAAGTCGTGCCGTGGAGGTGCCGATCTTGCCGGGGAGGGGACCGGTCCTTCCACGCCGACCCCGGACTGGGGCAGAATGGCAGCAGCGCGTCGTCCCGCGGGACGCGCGCCGACAGCAGGCCTGCCCCCACCGGGGTGGGTCGGGGGATGGCCGGGCCGCAGGGCGCCGCCCGGCCGAACTCGACCGCCTCGGGCCACGAAGGAGAGATGCATGACCGTCGGGATCACTGAGCTTCCTCCGGAGGGGATGCAGCTCCCCGGTGTCGCGCTGGCCGGCGACCCCGAGCGGGGGACCAAGACGACCGAAGGCATCAGCCTGCTGTTCACCACGGCCGGTGTCACCGTGCAGGGCCCGCAGCCGCAGATCGAACGTCTCCTGGTGTGGTCGGCCCTCGACTCGGCCACGTGCCGCGAGAAGGTGCAGCTGTCCGACGGCCGCGAGGCGGCCATCATGGAGCTGACCTCGGGCGGGCAGTCGATCCGGTTCCTCCTGCCCGGCGACACCGTGTCCCCGGGTCAGGCCGCCTACCTCGACCAGGCCCTGCCGACCTGGTTGCTGCGCTACAAGGGCACGTCCGCACCCGTGGCGCCCGCCGCCGCCACCCCCGTGGCCCCGGGACCCGA
>PMFY01000228.1:0-452 GCA_003157945.1 Acidimicrobiaceae bacterium
CGCCGTCGGGGGTGCGGGTCGCCCCGCCGTGCACGGCAGCGTGGGCGCCGACGGGTCCGTGACGGTGTCGGGTACCGCCTCCGCCGTCCCCCACGCCCACGTGGCCGCCCGGGTGCTCGTGCCCGTGGCCGTGGACGGAGGTGTGGTGGTGGCGGCGATCGATCCGACGGCGTCCGGCGTCCGGCTGGAGCGGGCGGTGACCACCAACCGGGAGGTCCATCCCCACGTCCACCTGGACGGGGTCACGGTCGCAGCCGACGACCTGCTCGCCGGAGGCGATCCCGCCCGCGGTGGCGACGTGGTGTCGTGGATGCTCGAGCGGGCCTGGACGGGTCTGTGCGCCCTGCAGGTCGGGGTGAACGAGTCCGCCGTCTCCCAGACCGCGGAGTACCTCAACACCCGCCTGCAGTTCGGCGTGCCCCTCGCCACGTTCCAGGCCACCAAGATGCGCG
>PMFY01000228.1:457-3275 GCA_003157945.1 Acidimicrobiaceae bacterium
AGCACCTCCACGGCGGCATGGGCGCCGACATCTCGTACCCGATCCACCGCTACTTCCTCTGGGGGAAGCAGATCGAGCTGTTGCTCGGCTCGCCGAGCGCCCAACTGGCCCGCCTGGGCCGACAGGTCACCGCCGACCTGAGCGGGCAGGCGGTGTCGGCATGAGCAGGGCGATCATCGAGCACGACTTCCGCGAGACGACGAGGACCCTCGACGAGGTGACGGTGGGCGACGCCCTGCCCGAGCTCGCCGTCCCCCTCACCCGGACCCTGATCGTGTCCACCGCACTGGCCAGCCGTGACTACCAGGACGTCCACCACGACCCCCAGCTGGCCGTGGAGCGGGGTTCGAAGGACATCTTCATGAACATCCTCTCGACCAACGGCCTCGTGGGGAGGTACGTGACGGACTGGGCCGGACCCGGCGCCGTGTTGACCGACGTGAACATCCGCCTCGGGGCGCCCAACTATCCCGACGACACCATGGTGCTGACCGGCACGGTCACGGCGAGGGACGAGACAGGCGACGACCAGGGCCGCGGCGCGGTGGAGGTGACCCTCCGGGGCGCGAACGGCCTGGGCGACCACGTGACCGGCACCGTCCGGCTCCTGCTCCCCACCGGAGGTGCGAAGTGAGCGGCACCGACCATTCGTTCGCGGGCACGACGGCCATCGCCGGGATCGGCGCCACCGAGTTCTCCAAGGAGTCCGGTCGGAGCGAGCTGCGACTCGCCGCCGAGGCCGTGGACCTGGCCCTGCGCGACGCCGGCATCGAGCCGGCCGAGGTCGACGGACTCGTCACCTTCAGCGCGGACACCAATCCGGAGATCGAGATCGCCCGCAGCCTGGGCATCGGCGAGCTCACGTTCTTCAGCCGGATCCACTACGGCGGCGGCGCCGGCTGCGGCACCATCCAACAGGCGGCGATGGCCATCGAGGCCGGAGTGGCGGACATCGTGGTCTGCTACCGGGCCTTCAACGAGCGCTCGGGAAACCGCTTCGGCGCCGGCGTCCAGGGACGGCTGCCCGTGCCGAATGCGGAAACGGCCCACTTCGCCTGGTACGCGCCCCAGGGCCTGCTGACCCCGGCGCAGTGGGTGGCCATGGCCGCACAGCGCTATCTGTACGCCACCGGGGCGACCAGCGAGGACCTCGGCCGGGTGGCCGTGGCCGACCGCCGGCACGCCGCCACGAACCCGAAGGCGTGGTTCTACGAGAAGCCGATCACCCTGGAGGACCACCAGAACTCGCGGTGGATCGTCGAGCCGCTCCACCTGCTCGACTGCTGCCAGGAGACCGACGGCGGGCAGGCGCTCGTCGTGACGTCGCTCGAGCGGGCGCGCGACCTGCCGAGTACGCCGGCCGTGATCCGGGCTGCGGCACAGGGGGCCGGCCCCGGCCAGGAGATGATGACCTCGTACTACTACGACGACCTCACCGTCCTGGGCGAGATGGACGTGGTGGCCCGACAGCTGTGGGCGACCTCGGGACTGTCGACCGACGACATCCAGACCGCCGTCATCTACGACCACTTCACCCCGTACGTGCTCTACCAGCTGGAGGAGCTCGGCTTCTGTGCCAAGGGCGAGGCCAAGGACTTCATCCTGGACGGCAACATCGAGATCGGCGGTGGCCTGCCCGTCAACACCCACGGCGGCCAGCTCGGCGAGGCCTACCTGCACGGGATGAACGGCATCGCCGAAGGTGTCCGCCAGGTGCGCGGCGATTCGTACAACCAGGTCCCCGACGTCGAGCACGTGCTCGTCACCTCCGGTACCGGTGTGCCGACGAGCGGTCTCATCCTGGGGGTCGACCGGTAGTCCACGCCACCCGCCGGGCACCCGACAGGGTGTCGGTGCCGTCGGTGAGTCCCCGGTGTCGAAGTGACCGGTTGCTATCGTCCGGACCGTGACCCGCGTCGTCCCGACCGGGGCGGGAAGGCAGGTGGCGGCATGGCGATGACGGGCGTGTCGCAACTGGGCGAAGCGTCGAGCCGCGTCGAGGTCCGGTTCGGTACGACGCAGCCGCAGCGCAGGTGGACGGTGCTGATCCGGATCATCCTGGCGATCCCCCAATTCATCGTGCTCTTCTTCGTGGGGATCGGTGCCTTCGTCGTGGCGGTCCTCGGCTGGTTCGCCGCCCTGTTCACCGGACGCCTGCCCGAATCGTTCGCCAGGTTCCTGCTCGGCTACGTGCGGTGGAGCACACGCGTCAACGCCTACGAGTTCCTGCTGACCGACGCCTACCCGCCGTTCGCCCTCGACCCGGATCCGAACTATCCGGTGGACGTGACCGTGACGACCGGTCGACTCAACCGGTTCGCCGTGTTCTTCCGCATCATCCTCGTGGTCCCGGCCGCCATCGTCTCCGGGGTCATCACCTACGGGATGCAGGTCTTCAGCTTCATCACCTGGATCATCACCCTGGCGACCGGACGGATGCCGGACCCCATCTTCGGTGCGTCGGCGGCCGCCATCCGCTGGCAGACCCGTATGTACGCGTACTTCTTGATGCTCACGTCGTACTACCCGAGCGACCTCCTCGGCGACAAGGACTACCTCGGGAAGCGCATGGAGGTCACGACGTCGGGCACAGTGGTGTCGCCACCGGCTCCTCCCACCCCGCCCCCGGCACCGACGCAGTACACCCCGTATGCCCCGTTCGGGGAGCAGGCGCAGACGCCGGCATGGGGATCCGACCTGCCCACCGTCGCCGCCCCCGTGGCCCCACCGCCCGCCCCTCCCGGGATGCCCACGATGGCGCCACCGATGGCACCGCCGTTCCCCGACGCTGTCCCCGGTGCCGTCCCCGGTGCCGTCC
>PMFY01000023.1 GCA_003157945.1 Acidimicrobiaceae bacterium
GGCTACGACGCCCAGGCCGTCGCCGCCCTGCAGCCGCACATCCCCACCCGGCTCTGGGACCGGATGGCCCGGGCCGTCCTGGACCTGTAGGTCACGCCCCCGGTGCTCCGTCCCCGGCTCACCCCGGGCGCCTCGTCATCCTGGAGGAGATCGCCGACGCCACCGACCTCCTCCTCCGGAACCGTGGGATCAACGCCCAGAACCTGGTCATCGACGGAAGCGTGCTCGCCACCTGATGGCCAACGGCCCTAGCCGGCCACTCGAAGGTTTCCTAGTGTCATGGGTAGCGGAGCGCAGGTGGGCAGACCTGCCCAGTCACGGGAGGTTCACGATGTCCAGGAACAATGACCGGCGGGGTGGAGCCAGGTGGCTGCCGGCAGTGGCGCTGTTGGCCGCTGGACTGCTGGCCGCAGCGTGCGGAAGTTCGTCCTCGTCGTCGACCGCCCCCAGCACCCCGTCGGCCGGTTCGGCGACGACCTCGTCGACCGGTGGTGGGGCGGGCCAGCTGCAGTCGTTCAGCGGCTCGATCCAGAAGGCGAAGAACTCCACCTTCCAGGCCGTCTACACCTCCACGTCCACGAGCGGCGGCACCCAGACCATCACCCTGGCGCAGTCGCCGCCCAAGCAGCTCTTCTCCACGACGGACAGTTCGGGCAACGTCAGCTCATTGATCAACACGGGCTCGGGCACCTACACCTGCGACACCAGCTCGGGATCGACGCCGACCTGCACCTCGCTGGCGTCGGCCGGGGGCGCCAGCGCGCTGTCGGCGGTGGTCGGCGTCTACGACGGCACGACGGCGCTGTCGGTGATCAACGGCTGGGAGTCGATCGAGGCCGCACATCTCGGGGGCATCTCGCTGAGCTTCACGAACACGACCATCGCGGGCCAGCCGGTCCGCTGCGCCAACTGGAAGTACCAGAGCTCGTCGGCCACCTACTGCGTCACGGACAGCGGTGTGCTGGCCAAGGTCGAGTCCACCGGCGGATCGAACTCGTCGAGCAGCGGCTCGAGCTTCGAGCTGACCAGCTTCACGACGTCACCGCCAGCCAGTGCCTTCGACCTGCCGACGGGGGCGACCGTGGTGACCATTCCGTCAGGGGCCTGACCGTCGTCCCCACCGGGCCGCTCCACAGGGGCCCGGTGGGCGCACCGCAGCCGGATCAGCGGGAGCGGGTCGACCCGAGTTCCACCGGCGTGCCGCGGTCCTCGAAGTCGAAGTTCGCGCCGGTGCTGAACTTGGTCAGCACCACGTCCCCCGATTCCGGCACCGGTGTGTCGCCGCGCACCACCTCGACGACTAGGGTGCCGGGGTCGTCCGACACCGGCTCGCACCGGAGGCGGTCGTCGAGCACCCGCACGATGGCGTCCAGCGGACCGAGGTGGTCGCCGTCGAGCAGCGAGGGCCACGCCCGGTCGGCCTGGGCGCCGGTGTCCCGTCCGATGCGGACGAAGAGGCGTTGGCCGAACTCGATGTCGGCGTGCACGTACTCGTAGGGGAGCAGGCCCGGGTGGAGGCCGAGGAGCACGGCGGCCCCCTCGAGCGTCCCGGGCAGACCGAGGGCGTCCCGGAACCGCTCGGCGGCCACGCCGGCCACGCCCGTGAACTGGCGGCGGAGGAACTCGTCGGTATCGGGGTCGGTCTCCGTCCGGGCGGCGACGGCCGCGCGGAACGACAGTGCCAGCAGGTGGCCCTGCAGGCAGACCTCGGCGACGATCCTCCGCAGCGCGGAGGCCGACCACGTGCCGAAGTCGAGGTCGGCCACGAGGGGCCCGGCATAGTCGTGGCCACCGGGGTCGTCCGGGTCGATGGGGGCGAGCCCGACGGTGGCGGCCCGGGTGGCGGCCATCACCTTCGCCTCCTCGGGTACGGGGACGGCCGGGTGGCTCTCGGCGATGGTCACGGTCCAGGCGCAGTGCGGCGACCGGTCGGCCGGCACCCGCGGCGGGCGGTGGACCGGTCGGACCTGGGCGCGGGGATTCGAGGCGGTGGCGGTGGCGTCGAAGGTGGGGTCCTCGATGTCGTGGCACATGGCCTTGACGTAGTCGGGACCCATCGGCTCGACGTCCATCAGCGCGCCGCAGTGGTCCAGGTGGAATTCGCCGTGGTCGTGGTCGGTGATCACGTACCGGAAGTCCATGAACTGGGGCGGGGCGCCCACGTCGATCTGCATCCCCTTGAAGATGGTCTCGACCGAATCGCCCTCGAACCCCAGGGCCTGCTGCATCCGCCGGGTGTAGACGGGGCTGGCGCCCATCCACTCCTCGATGGCGATGTCGCGCATGCCGTCCTGGCCGAAGGCCCCGATGAGGTGGGGCATGCCGGCCCGGTCGATCAGGTGGCCCGCCAGCAGGTACTCGGGGACCAGGCGGGCGAGGCGGTCGCGGTCGAGCCCGTCGAGGCCGGGTCCGGAGGTCATGGCGCGGTGCGTCCCGTGGTCACCCCGGCAGCGTAGGCCAGACCTGGACATGTGTCCAGACGATCAGCCGGACAGCTGTCCAACCAGTGTGCGGACCACCGGCGGGCGGCGCGTCGGGACGTCGACCTCCCCGGGGTGTCACCTTCTCGAAACACGCCGTTCACCTTGCGATCGGATGACCCGGTTCGGCGTCCGCCGTTGGTACGATGAGCGGACCAGAGAGA
>PMFY01000111.1 GCA_003157945.1 Acidimicrobiaceae bacterium
GCCGCCTGCACCCGGTTCGACCCCACCAGTCCGCTGATGGAGGCCAACACCCGTCCCGACGCCTGGCACGACGTTCCCGCGGTCCTGCTGTACGCCGTCCGAGCCGCCCACCGGGCCTACCTGGCCACCGGCGGCCGGTTCGACCCCCGCGTCCTGGACGATCTGGTGCGGCTCGGCTACGACCGCAGCCTGCCGTTCGAGGACGGCGGGGTCACGACCGGCGGTGCCGTCTCGGGACGGGAGGCTCCCGGTCCGTGGACGCCCCGGTTCCGCAGTGGGCGCCGGCTGCAGCTCCACCTCGGGGGCGTGCCGGTCGACCTGGGCGGGATCGCCAAGTCACTGGCGGTCCGCTGGTCCACCGACCTCCTCGCCGCCGAGCTCGACGACTTCCTCCTCGACGCCGGGGGCGACTGCTACTGCTCGGGCACCGGGCCCGAGGATGACGGGTGGCGGGTCGCCGTCGAGGATCCCGCCGGTGGCCAGCGACCGGTGGCGGTGCTGGCGCTGCGCGACGTCGGGTGCGCCACCTCCTCCACCCGGCTCCGTCGGTGGCGGGCCGGCGACGCCCCGGCCCATCACCTCATCGACCCGGCGACGGGACGGCCCGGCGGCGAGGGCCTGGCCGCCGTCACCGTGGTGGCCCCCGACACCGCCGACGCCGAGGTCGTCGCCAAGGACCTGTTCCTCCGAGGGGCACCCGGCATCGCCGAGGCGGCCGCCCGGAGCGGTGTGGCCGCACTCTGGGTGACCTCCGACGGGGACGTCGCGGCCAGTGCCGCCCTGGCGCCCCACGTCGTCTGGTGGGCGCCGTGACCCCGCGCCCCACGGCCGTCGCCCCGTCGGCGCCGGTACCGGGAGCACGCACGCCGCTCGCGGTGCCCGAGCTCGATCCGTCGTCATCGGCGCCGGCCACCGCACCCTTCGAGCCGCACACCCCGCGGCGTCCGGCGGCGCCCACCCCCGCACCGCCGGCGCGCACGGCCGGCGACCTGGCCCGGACGGCCGGTCTGCTGGCCGGCATCCTGCTCGCCTCGCTCCTCATCGGACGGATCGTCGGGGCCCGGGGCGGGTCGCTGCTCCACGACCGGATGCTGCCCTGGATCCTCGGGCGCGGGCTCGGTGTCGCCGCCTACCTGGCCCTGACCGGGACCGTCGTGCTCGGCCTGTGGCTGCGTCATCCGTGGCGGGCCCGGTTCCGGAGGCCGTCGGCCGCCGGCATCCTGTGGGCCCACGTCGCCCTGGCCGCGGGCACCGTCGCCCTGGTGGCGGGCCACGTGGCGGCCCTGGCCCTCGACCGCTACGCGGGGGTGGGGTGGTCCGGCGCATTCGTGCCCTGGGGGGCCCACTTCAAGCCGACCCCGGTGGCGCTCGGCACCCTCGCGCTCTACGGCCTGCTCCTGGTGGTGGCGACCGCGGGTCTGGCCGGGTCGATCGGCCGGGCGGTGTGGTTCCCCGTGCACTCGGCCGCCGTGCTCGTCTTCTGTGTGTCACTCGCCCACGGCGCCACCGCCGGAAGCGACGGGTCCTCGCTCCGCTGGGTCTATGCCGCGTCCGGTCTGGTGGTCGTGGTGCTGCAGTCCACCCGCTGGGTGGCGGGTGCGCTCACCCGTGGCCCGGGGCTCCCGGACCGATGACCGTGACCCCGGACCTGGCGGCCGCCGTCACGCCGTCGACCGACCGGCCCGTGGCCCCCGTGCGGATCGGCGCACTCGGCGGTGACGGCGCACTGGTCCTGTCGGGGCCAGCGGCATCCGCCGGATCCGAGGAGCTCCGTGGCCACCGCAGCCGTTGGGGCGAACTTCCACCGTACGACGGGGTCCGCATCCGGGCCCTGCTCCGCGACAGCCGGCTCGACGGCCGGGGCGGGGCGGGATTCCCCCTCGGGCGGAAGGTCGAGACGGCGCGGCTGACCCCGGGACGTCCGGTGCTCATCGTCAACGCGTCCGAGAGCGAGCCGGAGAGCCGGAAGGACCGCGTGCTGTGCCGGCACCGCCCCCACCTCGTGCTCGACGGCGCGGCGCTCCTGGCCCGGTCGCTCGGCGTCGACGAGGTCGTACTCCACGCCCACCGGGGTGCGCGATCCCCGATCGGCGCCCTGTCCCTGGCCGTCGTCGAACGGGTGCGGGCCGGCGAGCCCGACCCCACCTGGCGGCTGTCGGAGGGCCCCGACCGCTACGTGGCCGGCGAGTCCTCCGCCGTCGCCTCCTTCGTCGACCACGGCGAGGGGCGTCCCCGCTTCGCCACGCGTCCCCTGGCGGTGGTGGGCCCGTCGGGCCGACCCACGGTGGTCGCCAACGTCGAGACCCTCACCCAGCTCTCGGTCGCCGCCCGCATCGGCGCGGTCGCCTGGAACGCCCTCGGTGCCCCGTCGTCCCCCGGACCGCGCCTGGTCACGCTGGCCGGCGCCGTCCCCCACCCGGGACAGGTCCTCGAACTCACGGGTCCGGGCACCATCGGCGACCTCCTCGCCGCGGGCGGTATGACGAACCCGCCGGCCGCCGTCCTGGTCGGCGGGTTCGCCGGGACCTGGGTGCGGGGCGACGAGGCGTGGCAGACGCCCTTCACCCGTGAGTCCCTCCACTGCGTGGGCGCCTCGCCGGGGTGCGGACTGCTCGGGGTCCTCCCCCACGACGCCTGCCCGCTGGGGGAGACCGCACGGATCGTCCGCTACCTGGCCGGCGAGTCAGCCGGTCAGTGCGGCTCCTGCGTCGCCGGGTTGCCCCGGCTGGCCGACGGCCTGGAGGCCCTGGCCGCCGGCACGGCCCGTCGACGTTCCGTCGGGAAGCTGTCCGCGCTCGCCGATGCCGTGCTCGGCAGCGGCGCCTGCGCCCACCCCGACGGGGTCGTACGGCTCGTCCGCTCGACCCTCGGGGTCTTCGGGGACGACGTGGTGCGCCACCTGGCCGGTGGCCCGTGCCGCGGCTCGGACCACCCGCCGGTGCTGGCCGTCCCCGACCCCCGGATGTCGCCCGCCACGGACGGTGCCGCATGGCGGTGACGGTCACGGTCCGCATCGACCCCACCCGCTGCCGCGGCCACGCCATCTGCGCGTTGTTCTTCGCCGACGGCGTGGAACTGGACCAGTGGGGGTTCGGCCGGGTGGTCGTCGACAGCGTCGACTCGGCCCGGTCGGTGCGCAAGGTCCGGCGGGCGGCGGCGGCCTGTCCCAACGGGGCGTTCCTGGTGTCCGAACGCGCCACGCCCGAGCCCCGGCCCGTCGGAGCCGGCTGACGCGTCGGTCGGGCAGGATCCGCGGCGCCCGCCGGCCTAGCCTGCAGGCGTGAACACGGACCCCCGGGTCACGGCCTATGTCGCCTCGCTGCCGGAGCCGGACCGGTCGACCATCGCCGCATGGCGCGACCTGTGCCGGACGCTCCCCGACGGGTTCACCGAGGACTTCCGCTACGGCATGCCCTGCTACGTCCGGGCCGACGAGGCGGAGCTCGGATTCAAGCGCCAGAAGCGGTACCTGTCGCTGTACGTGACCCGCACCGACGTCGTGGCCGCCCACCGGGACCGGCTGGCCGGCTACTCGGTGGGCAAGGGCTGCATCCGGTTCCGACTCGGCCACCCGACCGACCTCGACCTGGTGGCCTCGTTGGTGGACGGCACCG
>PMFY01000475.1 GCA_003157945.1 Acidimicrobiaceae bacterium
ATCCTCTACTGGTTCCCGAGCAAGGAGGTCCTGCTCGAGGCCGTCATCGACCGGAGCGCCATCGAGCTGTCGGCGGCGCTCGAGGAGGCGCTGGCCACGGCCGGCACCGGGTGGTCCCGGGTCGAGGCGGTGGTCCGGTCGGTCTTCCGCCTGGCCGCCCGTCGGCCGGAGCTGCTGGGCCTGGTGCGCGAGATGGGTCGCCTCGGCACGCCGGCGGCCACCCGGTTCGTCACCGCCGTCGGGCCGCTGGTGCAGCGGGCGACCGGGTTCCTGGAGGCGGAGATGGACGCCGGCCACATGCGGCGCCACGACCCCCGGCTGCTGCTGCTGGCCATCTACTCCACGGTGATCGGCATGCTCACCGAGGTGGAGGTGCTGCGGGCCTTCGGCGAGGAGCCGACGGCGCGGTCACTGGTGCGCCGTCGCAACGAGATCCTGGAACTGCTGCGCTCCGCGCTGGTGACCGAGCCCGCCTGACCGCCCCGGCGGGCGAAGGCCTTCCGGGATCAGTCGGACGTCTTGGCCGCCCGGCGCTCGCGCCATGACGGCTTCGGCGGCGGCGGGGCCACCGGTGTGGGCTTCTTCGGCGTGTAGCGCTTGTTCGCCTCGGGTCCCTTCGGGGCCTTCTTGCCGGAGCGGGCCGCCGNNCGGGTCGCGGCCATCTCGGCCCGGGTCTGGCGGGGCGCCGGTGCGGGTCCCTTGCCGGCGGCCCGATCCTCCTTCAGCTTCTGTGTCGCCGCCTTCTGCACCTTGTAGGAGCGGAACAGGAGCCAGACGGCGAGCACCAGGAAGGGCAGTCCGATGATGGTGCTGACCGTGCCGAAGCTGAGGAAGGCGAACAGGGCCACGAAGCCGACCAGCGCCCGCCGGCCGATCCGGGTGGTGACGGCCAGGGCCACTCCCGAGGCCACACCGAGCAGGAGGGACGTGGTGGGGGAGAGCTGGCTCTTGCCGTGGGCCAGGTGTTTGGCCGGGTGGTCCTCGAAGTAGATGATGACGGCGAACACGACGGCGAGCACGGCCGCCGTGTACGAGTAGATGCGCTCACGCCCGTCGAGTCGGTCGATGGACCACTTGGTCGGGTTGCCGCGGCGGTCGAGCGTGGGCTCGGGGGGCACGGTCGGCGCCGGCGAGAACAGGCGCTCCATCAGGCTCTTCTGGGGTGCCGGGGCCTGATCGCCCTCGGCGGTGTCCCCGGTGTCGGTGGTGTCGGGCATCGGCCTCAGGCTACCGGTCCTCCGGGGCCGGCTCCGTGGCCCCCTCGGACCCCGACGGTGCCGCCAGCAGGACGATGCCCAGCCCGGCGTTGTCCGCCCGGGTGATCTCGAACACACCGGAGGCCGCATCCCCACCGCCCAGCGTGCCGAACCGCGAGGCGGCCGGCACGGCCCCGGGTACGCCGCCCGGCTCCTCGACCTCCATCCGCAGGTGGTGGACCCGTCCGGGCAGCCCCCCGAGCAGCCGGGGCACCGGGCCGTCCGGATCGGCACCGGTCGGGCCGACCAGGCGGACCCCGAGCGGACCGGACCAGGCCAGGTCCACCCACCGGAGTCCGTCGGACGTGCCGTCGCCGGTCACCGCGCCCCCCAGTAGTCCGCCGAACAGGTCGAGTGCGGCGTCGAGGTCGGCGACGACGTGGCCGACCTGCAGCAGGGCCGCCGGCGGCACCGGTCCCGTGCCGTCGGCCCGCTGACGGCGGCCGGCCGGGTAGTCGCGGGGTGGGTCGCTCCGCCAGGCGACCCGCTGCTGGGCCAGCTGCACGACGACGCCGCTGGCCAGCTTCGGGTGGAGGAAGCACTCGTGCCATTCGGGGTCGGCGAAGCTGATGCCGATCGGGTCGATGCCGAAGGCCCGGGCCCGGTCGATGGCCACCTCGAGGTCGGGCACCTTGAAGGTCAGGTGGTGCGGCCCCGGCCCGCTGGCGGCGAGGAAGCGGGACAGGAAGTCGTTGACCTCCACGGCCCAGGGCATGAGCACCTCGACCCGGGCGGCGTTGGCGAACCGGAGCTGGGCGGGGGCGAATCCGGGACCGGGCCCGCCCGAGTTCCACTCGGCACCGAGGTCGGTGGCGTAGCGGTGCCAGACGTCCTGCCAGCGGGGGACGGCGTGGGCGACGTGGTCGAGGACGGCGCCCTCGATGCGCGCGTCTCCAGGGGATGCGTTCGACATGCCACCAGCCTGCTCGCGACCGGCCCGCCCTGTCGACACGGCGGCCGTCCGGGCCCCGGCCGGCCCCCGGCCGGGTCCGCGCCGGGTCCGACGGTGCCCCTTGTCGGGTGGGGGAGGTGCCGGTACGGTCGGCCCATGGACTTCCGTACGGATTCAGTGGTCGACCTGGCGGCCCGGGTCCGGAGCGGCCAGGTGTCGGCGTCCGAACTCGTCGACCACGCCCTCGGTCAGGTGGCCGCCCACAACGGCACGGTCAACGCCTTCGTGGCGGTCGACGAGGACCGGGCCCGGGCGGCGGCGGCCGCCGTCGACGCCCGGGTGGCCACCGGGGAGGACCCGGGTCCCCTGGCCGGCATCCCGATCGGGGTGAAGGACCTGGAGGACGCCGCCGGGTACGTGACGACCCACGGTTCGGCCACCGGTGCCGGACGTCCACCGGCCACCGGGGACTCGATCCTGGTGGCCCGCCTGGTGGCGGCCGGGTGCGTGGTGGTCGGGAAGACCAACACGCCGGAACTCGGCTGGAAGGCGGACACCGACAACCCGCTGTTCGGTCCCACGCTCAACCCGTGGAACCTGGAGCACACCCCGGGTGGCTCGTCGGGCGGCTCCGCCGCGGCGATCGCCGCCGGCATGGTGCCGTTGGCCACGGGCTCCGACGGTGGGGGGTCGTTGCGGATCCCGTCGGCCTGCTGCGGGCTGTCGGGGTACAAGGCCTCGCTCGGCCGGATCCCCTCCGGCGGCGACCGCGCCCCGGACTGGGCCCACCTCTCGACCAAGGGTCCGATGGCCCGACGGCTGTCGGACATCGTGGCCGCCCTGGAGGTCGTCGTCGGTCCCGATCCCTCCGACCTGCGATCGCTGCCGCGGCCCGAGGCCTCCTGGCTGGCCGCACTCGACGACCCCCATCCTCCGGCCAAGGTGGCCTGGTCACCCACGCTCGGCTACGCCGAGATCGACGAGGAGGTCCTGGCGCTCTGCCGCCGGGCCGTCGGCGTGCTCGCCGACCTCGGCACCGACGTGGTGGAGGTCGACACCGTGTTCGACGAGGACCCCATCGCGTCGTGGCTGACGCTCTCGGGGGTCTACAACCTCCGCACGCATGCCGACGTGCGGGGCACCGACGCCTGGGACCAGGTCGACCCGATACTGCGCCTGCTCATCGACGGGGCGGCGGAGACGTCCGCGCTCGACGTGGTGCGGGCCGAGGACCTGTGCCACACCCTGAACCTCCGGCTGGTGGACCTGTTCCACGACGTCCGACTGCTCGTCACGCCGACGACGGCCGGCGTGCCCCCGCCGCGGTCGCTCGGAGGATCGGGACTGATCAACGGCACACCGGACATCAACTGGGTGAAGATGACCTACCCGTTCAACATGACGCGGTCGCCGGCGGCCACGGTGTGCGTGGGGACGTCGTCGGCCGGCGTGCCGGTCGGGCTGCAGTTGGTGGGACCGCAACACGCCGATCTCGTCGTCCTCCGGACGGCGGCGGCCCTCGAGGCGGCACTGGCCTTCGACGAGGTGGCTCCGTTTCCGGTCGGTTGAACCGGTTGGTTCCGATGGGTCCCTCCGTCACCGGTCACGGGGCGAGCGGATCGGCTCCGGGGCCGGCACGGGCTAGCATGCTCGTCTGCATCGATGCGGTGTCCGCACTGCGTCATCCGGGCGCTTAGCTCAGTTGGTT
>PMFY01000452.1 GCA_003157945.1 Acidimicrobiaceae bacterium
CCGATCTCGACGTCGGCCTCGAGGAGGGCGGTGCGGATCTCGCGCAGGATCTCGTCGACGTCCGCCTCGGACAGGCGGCCGCGGCCCCGCAGGCGGGTGAGGATGCCTTCGAATCGGTCGGNNCGGTCAGGCTCTCGAACATGGGGTGCTCAGGCTACCCGACGCCACCGGGGCGGACGTGCGCCCTGCGGACCGGTCGCTGCCAGCGGTCGGAGGATCTAGAAGAGGGCGTCGACGAAGGCGGCGGCGTCGAAGTCGACGAGGTCCTCGGCCCCCTCACCCAGGCCCACCAGCTTCACCGGCAGGCCGAGCTCGCGTTGGATGGCCACGACGATCCCGCCCTTCGCCGTCCCGTCGAGCTTGGTCAGCACCACGCCCGACACGTCGACGGCGTCGAGGAACACCTTGGCCTGGGCCAGGCCGTTCTGGCCCGTCGTGGCGTCGAGCACCAGCAGCACCTCGGCCACGTGGCCCGGAGGTCGGTCCGACACCCGGCGGATCTTCTTCAGCTCCTCGATGAGGTTGACCTTGTTGTGGAGCCGCCCGGCGGTATCGGCCAGGACCAGCTCGTCGCCCTTGGACGCCGCCCGCTGCACGGCATCGAACACCACCGAACTGGGGTCGCCCCCCTCGGCGCCGCGCACGATGTCGGCGCCGGACCGTTCGGCCCAGAGACTCAGCTGCTCCCCCGCCGCGGCCCGGAAGGTGTCGCCGGCGGCCAGCAGGACCGGGGTGCCGGCCCGGGTCAGCCGGGTGGCCACCTTGCCCACGGTGGTCGTCTTGCCCACGCCGTTGACCCCGACGAAGAGCCAGACGTCGACGGTGCGGGCCGGCTCGCCCTCGACCGGAGCCGGCCGGTCGGCACCGACGGTGGCCAGTTCGGAGTGGACCGTGGTGAGCATGGCCACGAGGTCGGCCTTGAGGGCGTCGACCAGGGCGTCCGGACCGGTGATGTCGCCGGACTTCACCCGCGCCCGCAGGTCGTCGAGGAGGGCGTCCGTCGCCCCCACGCCGACGTCGGCCCGGATGAGGGCCTCCTCGAGGTCGTCCCAGGTGGCGGCGTCGATCCGGGCCTTGGCCCGGACGGCCCCGATGTAGCCGGACAGCAGGCCCCGGGCCTTGCCCAGCCGGCCCCGGTAGGACGCCGGCTCGGGCGTGGGCGGGGCTTCGACCTCGGGTGCGGGTGCGGGCGGAGCTTCGGTGCTCGGCGCCGGCGCGGTGGTGGCCGGAGCGGCCGGTGCCGAGATCGGGCGCTCGGCCACGGCGACACCCCCGGAGGTGTCGGGCGGTGTCTCCTCGGCAGCCCCGCCGCGTCGCCGGGAGGCCAGGGCGATGCCGCCTCCCACCAGGACGACCGGCACGGCGATGACGATGGCCAGCACGGCGTCGGAGGCACCGGTCAGCAGGAGGGCATCCATCACCGTTCGGTGTCGGGTGCGGAGTCGGTGCCGCCCACGTCGACCCGGGGCGGCGGCACCGGGATGCCCGGACCCTCGCGGCGGGGCGGCTGCTCGAGCAGGTCCGCCAGGGTAAGGCTGTCGTCACCGCTGGTCCCGTCCGTCGCCCCGGAGTGGTCGGCGGCGGCCGGCGGGCCGTCGTCCGCAGGGTCGGCGTCGGCATCGGGCACAGGGTCGGTGCCCGACGATCGGTCCAGTTCGTCCGCAGGGTCGGCGTCGGATTCGACCACAGCATCGGCGGCGGCCGCCGGGCCGGAGTCGGCGTCGGCACCGGTGTCGGCGAGCTCGGGCACGCCGACCGGTGCGACGGCGGACACGTCGAGCTTGGTGGTGGGCCGCGCCCCGAGGGTGTCGACCGCCGCGCGGTCGCGCGGAACCTTCTGGCTGACCACCTTGGACGATCCACCGGGGGCCATGGTGACGCCGTACAGCGCGTCGGCCGCCTCCATGGTGCGCTTCTGGTGGCTCACGATGATCAGCTGCGCCTCTTCCCGGAACTCGTTCACCAAGGCGAGGAAGCGCATCAGATTGACGTCGTCGAGCGCGGCCTCGACTTCGTCCATCAGGTAGAAGGGCGACGGGCGGCTGCGGAACACGGCGAACAGGTAGGCCATGGCCACCAGTGACCGCTCACCGCCGGACAGCAGCGACAGGCGCCGCACGTTGCGGCCCGCCGGCCGGACCTCGACCTCCACACCCGTGTCGAGCAGGTTCTCGGGGTCGGTCAGCGACAGCCGGCCCGTGCCTCCCGGGAAGAGCGACGTGATCAGGTTGGAGAAGTGCTCGTTGACGTCGGCGAACGCCGAGTCGAACACGTGCATGATCTCCTCGTCGAGCGTACGGATGACGTGGCGCAGCTCGCGCTGCGCCTTGCGGACGTCCTCCACCTGGGACTCCAGGAACTGGTGACGCTCACCGAGTTCGGACAGCTCCTCCATGGCCAGCGGGTTGACGGGGCCGATGGCGGCCAGCTCCGCCTCCAGCTGGGCCACGCGGGAGGCCGGGTCGATCCCTTCGGCCAGCTCGGGAACCGGTGCGCCCACCGCGTCCTCCGGCTCGCAGCCGAGGTCCCGGCGCAGGGTGTCGACGACCGCCTCGCGACGCACCGTCGCCTCCATGAGGTCCAGCTCGGCCTTCTGCAGCCGGCTGCGGGTGGCGGCCAGCTCGTGCTCGTTGACCGATCGCTGGCGTCGGAGCTCCTCCAGGCGGGCCCCGCCGGCCCGNNCGCTCGGCCGCCTGCTGGCGCTCCTCGGCGTGCCCGGTCAGGCGCCGCTCGACCTCACGCAGGCGCTCGCCCAGGACCCGACGGCGCTCCACCAGTCCGGCGGTCCGCACCTCCCACTCGTTGCGGGCGGCGGCGGCCTCGGCCAGCCGCGCCTCGATGCGCCGGCGCTCGTCACGGGCACTGGCCACGCGGCCGGCGGCCTGGACACGCTCGTCCTCGAGGGCCGGCATGCCGGCCACCAGCTCGGCCACGCGGGTGGCGTCGCGTCCGATGCGGTCGTCGAGCTCGGCCCGGTTGCGGCGGATCTCCTCCAACTCCGTAGCCAGCAGGTCCCGGTCGCCCGACACGCGCTGGCGTCCCACGCGGGCCGCCTGGTGGGCGACCTCGTTGCGGTCGTCGGTCCGGACCGCCTCGGCCGCCGCCTCCCGGGTGGCCTCCACCTCGGCCCGGGCGGTCTGCCGATCCTCGGCCGCACGGGCGGCCTCGGCCTTGGCCGACTCGGCCCGGTCCCGGGCCTCCTCGACGACCGCGGCCGTGACCACGCCGCCCCCGGCCCGCACGCGCCAACCCGTCGGTGAGAACCGGTCGCCGTCCCGGGTGACCACGACCAGGTCCGGTCGGGCCAGCGCCAGGTCGATCGCCTCGGACCAGCCCCGTGTGGCAGAGCACGAGCCGTGGAGCAGCGTGTCGAGCACGCCGTCGAGACCGGGGAACTCCCGGCCACCGGCCCGCGGCCGGACGTGGCCGCGGATCGACTCGGTCCCCGGGGGGACCGCGGGGCCCGCCAGCACGGTGCGGCCGGCGGCGGAACCGGTCAGGGCCAGGACGGCACCGGTGGCGCCCCCCTGGCGGAGGCGGGCCAGTGCGGCACGGGCCGGCTCGCTCCCGGACACGACCACGGCGGCCAGCGAGGCGCCGGCGGCGGCCTCGAAGGCCTCCTCCCACCCGCTGTCCACCTCGACCAGGTCGAGCAGCGTCCCGACGACGCCGTCGACCCCGGCCAGCAGCTCGGCGCCGGCCGCGCCCCGGGCCTCGTCGAGCGCCCGCTCGAGGGCATCGGCCCGGGCCTGGGAACGGGCGTGCTCCTGCTCGGCCTGGCGGAGCGCCTCCTCGGCCACCTCGAGCCGGCGGGTGGCGCGCCCCTGGGCGGCCTCGGCCTCGGCCCGCGCCGCCTGGAGGCGGTGGCGGCCCTGCTCGGTCTCGGCCAGTCGCTCGCCCAGCTCGTGGTCCTCGCCCTCCAGCACCGCGGCGCGGCGCTCGGCGGCGCCCTGCCGGGCCACCAGCTGATCGAGGGCTCGCCGGTCGCGCTCCAACGCGTGCTCGAGGGACGCCAGCTGACCCCGGGCCATGGTGACGGCCTCCTCGGCCGCCCGCAGCTCCGAACCGTCGCCCCGGGACGCCTGGTGCGCGTCCAGGTCGGCCGTGAGAGCGGCCTCCGCGGCGGCCAGCCCGTCCTGCTCGGGGGCCAGGTCCTCGGCTTCCTGCTCCGCAGCCGCCAACTCCTCCCCCAGGCGGGCCCCTTCGGCCTCGAGGGTCGACACCACGTCGGCGTCGGCGGCGGCGTCGAGGGCCCGGGCCAGCGACCGTTGCCGCTCGCGCAGGACCCCGGACAGCCCACGGGCCCGCTCCACCATCCCCTCGGTGCGTCCGAGGGCGGCGGTCAGGTCGGACTCGCGCTCGGCGGACAGCTCGTCGGCGGTGCGCACCGAGTCGGCGTCGAGGGCGCCCAGGGCCGCCTGGAGCTGGACCTCCTTGGCGTGCTGCTCCTCCTGATGACGCTGGCCCTCGGCGTGGCGGCGGTCGAGGGCGGACAGCTCCGCCCCGGCCACGTAGAGGCGCACGGCCCGCAGCTCGTCGGCGAGGCCGGTGTAGGAGCGGGCGGCCGCCGCCTGGCGCTCGAGGGGACGGATCTGCCGCTTCACTTCACGGACCAGGTCGAACAGGCGCTCGAGGTTCTCCTCGGTGGTGGCCAGACGGCGCTCGGCCCGCTCGCGTCGGCGGCGGAACTTGAGGACGCCCGCCGCCTCCTCGATGACCGAACGCCGGTCCTCGGGCCGGGCCTCGAGGATGGCGTCGAGGTGACCCTGGCTGATGATGACGTGCTGCTGGCGCCCCACGCCGGTGTCGGACAGGAGCTCCTGGATGTCGAGCAGGCGGCACGGGGTCCCGTTGATCGAGTACTCGGAGTCGCCCGAGCGGAACAGCGTCCTCGTGATCGTCACCTCGGCCAGGTCCGCCGACAGCTTGCCGGAGCTGTTGTCGATGGTCAGGGAGACCTCGGCGCGGCCGAGGGCCGGCCGGTTGGCCGTCCCCATGAAGATGACGTCCTCCATCTTGGCGGACCGCACCGTCCGGGGGCCCTGGGCACCGAGCACCCACGCCACGGCGTCGACCACGTTCGACTTGCCGCTGCCGTTGGGGCCCACGACCACGGTCACGCCCGGCTCGAACTCGAGCACGGCCGGATCGGCGAAGGACTTGAATCCTTTGAGGGAGAGGGACTTCAGGAACACCGGGCGCTCACCCTACCGGCACCGGCCCGGGGCCGCCTGAGCCCCTGGTCAGACCTGACAATGTTCGCAGAAGTAGGTCGCACGGCCGCCGGACTTGACCTTGACGATCGTCGATCGGCACCGGCGGCAGGCCTGGCCCTCGCGGTCGTAGGCCTGGTGCTGGTCCTGGAAATCGCCCTCCTCGCCGAAGAGGTCGCGGTACTGCTCGCCGGCCGACGACGAGCCTCGGCGCTTGACCGCCTCGGCCAGGGTCTCGACCATCGAGCGGTAGAGCCGGCGGACCTCCTGGGACGACAGGGAGTTCGACTGCCGGTCGTACCGGAGCCCGGCGGCGAAGAGGATCTCGTCGGCGTACATGTTGCCGATCCCGGCGACGAAGTCCTGGTCCATGAGCAGCGACTTGAGCTGGGAGTCGTGGGACGAGAGCAGGACCCAGAACTTCTCCCAGCTCATGATGTCCTCGAGCGGATCGAAGCCCAGGTGGGAGAGCTCGGGCAGGGCCCGGGCCCCCTCGACGGGGGCGGCGGACACGAAGAGCTCGCCGTAGGACTTGGGGTCGACGAACCGGAGCTGGCCGCCCTGGGTGAAGG
>PMFY01000423.1 GCA_003157945.1 Acidimicrobiaceae bacterium
ATGGTGAGGGAGGATCCGACGATCATGGGGGGAGGGGCGACCGGTCCGGCACGGGTGGATCCCGCTCCGGCGTCGAGGCTACCGACGAGGCCAGCCGCTCCAGTCTCCCACACCGGCGTGCCGGGTCGATCTACGGGCCCGGGAGCCGTCGCCTCAGGATCGGTGTGGCCGCACGGACCCCCGCCGGCGCAGTGACCGGGCACCGCGCCGGACCNNCCCACCAGTAGGCCATGCCGAGGACACCCTTGGTGCGCAGCGACCCGACCTGCTCGATGGCCGGCGGTCCGTCTGGGGCGACCCGGAACCCCAGCCACGCCTCGCCGCAGAACCACTCGTAGGAGCGCAGGACCAGGGCCTCGTCCTCGTGGACGACGACGGTCCACCAGTCCACCCGCGCCCCGGTCGCCACGGACTCGGGACGTCCGAGGCGGAGGTCCTCGCCGAAGAGGTTGCCGAGCGTGATGCGCAGCAGCCAGGCGAACGGGAGCCCGTACCAGGACAGGCGCCCACCGATGTCGTCGAGGTCCTCGGCGAACCCGGTCACCCGTCCGTCCGTCCCGACGTCGCCCGATCGCAGGAGCGCGTGCGACCGGTCGGTGTAGATGCCCTCGTCGAGACCGTGCCGGCGGGCGAAGAGTGTCGCTGTCACCCATTCCGCCTGGTCGTCGAGGGCGGCGCGGATGGCCTGCGCCACGGTCAGCGGCCGGACGGTGAATGCCGCATCGGTGCGGGCCCGGGTGCGGACGGTCACCTCGTTGGTCAGGCTCTCGATCAGCGCATGGCTGACGCGGGCGTCGACCGGGGTGACGAAGTCCACCCAGTGGGCCGACAGCGCGGGCGTCAGCACGGGGACCTTGACCACGAGCCGGGGTCGCAGGCCGCGCACCCGGGCGTAGGTGTCCATCATCTCGCGGTAGGTCGTGGCGTCGGTGCAGCCGATCTCGTAGACGTCGGGGGCCACCGACGTCGACTGGACCAGGTAGTCGAGCAGGTCGCCCAGCGCGATGGGCTGGGTCGGCGTGCTCACCCACCGGGGGCAGACCATGACGGGGAGCCGCTCGGTCAGGTACCGGACCATCTCGAAGGAGATGCTGCCGGCACCCAGGACCACCGCCGCCCGCAGCTCGACCACGGGCACGCCCGCCGAACCGAGGAGCGACCCGACCTCCTGGCGGCTCGACAGGTGGGTGGAGAGGCCCTCGTGCCCGAGTCCCCCGAGGTAGACGATGCGGCCCACGCCGGCTTCGGCTGCGCCCTCGGCGAACGCGGTGGCCATGGCGCGGTCGCGGTCCTCGAACCCGGCGCCGCCGGCCATGGCGTGGACCAGGTAGTAGGCGACGGCGCACCCGTCGAGTGCGTCGGCCACGGCGTCGGCATCCGCCACGTCCACGACGTGGATGGCCACGTGGTCGCGGGAGTGGAACCCCTCGGGGTCGCGGAGCAGCGCGTGGACGTCGTACCCGTCGGCCACCAGGCGGGGGACGAGGTGGGTGCCGACGAAGCCCCGGGCGCCGGCCACCGCGACGCGGGTCCGTGGGCCCGGGGCCGTCCCGTCGGCCCCGTCGGTACTCATCCGCCCGACACGAGGAGGTCGCCGCCGGCCGGTGGGGTGGGGTCGTCCACCGTCTCGAGCCACCGGTCGGGCAGGTGCACCGGCCGCGGGCCGTTGGTGTGCCCGCGGGCCATCCGCAGCGCCTCGGGAGGGAACGGCAGGGTGTGGTCGAGGCCGCCGAGGAGGGTCTCGACCTCGGTGACGGTGGAGGCGAGGGCGAGGTCGCGCCGGACCTGCGACCCGACGGGAAACCCGGTCAGGTACCAACCGGTGTGCTTGCGGAATTGCCGGGTACCGAGGTCCTGGCCGAACAGGCCGCACAGCAGGTCGAGGTGGATCAGCATCATCGAGCAGACCTCACCCAGTCCGGGGGGCCCGGGCACGGGCTCGCCACGGAACGCCGCCGCCAGGTCGCGGAACAGCCAGGGGCGCCCGAGGCACCCGCGCCCGACGACGACGCCGTCGCAGCCCGTGGCCGCCATCATCGCCAGGGCGTCGTCCGCCTCCCAGAGGTCGCCGTTGCCGAGGACGGGGACGGACGTCACCGCCTCCTTCAGGCGTCCGATGGCGTCCCAGTCGGCCACGCCGGAATAGAGCTGCTCGGCCGTACGGGCGTGGAGCGTGACGGCCGCCGCCCCCTCGTCCTCGGCCGTCCGGCCGGCGTCGAGATAGGTCAGGTGGGCACCGTCGACCCCCATGCGGAGCTTGACGGTGACCGGCACGGTCCCGGCGTTCGTGACGGCCGACCGCACGATGTCGCGGAAGAGGGCGCGGTGGACGGGGAGGGCGGCGCCGGCGCCCTGGCGGGTCACCTTGCCGGCCGGACACCCGAAGTTGAGGTCGATGTGGTCGACGCCGATCTCGCCGACGAGGCGCTGCACGGCCCGGCCCATGACCGTCGGGTCGACGCTCGACAGCTGCACGCTCCGCACGGTCTCGTCGGCGCCGAACGACGCCATCCCCATCGTCTTGGCGTTCCCCTCGACCAGCGCCCGTGCGGTCACCATCTCGCTGACGTAGAGCCCGGCGCCATAGCTGCGGCACAGCGTGCGGAAGGCGCTGTTGGTGACTCCGGCCATGGGGGCGAGCACCACGGGAACGTCGACGGTGAGGTTGCCGAACCGCAGGGGTGGCGCCACCGGCCCGTCCGTCACCGATGCGCCGCGGGACGTGCCGGTCATCGGGCCTCGCCCCACAGATCGGTCACCGCGACGCCGAGCCGGCCGAGCAGGCGTCGGAGGGCCGGCAGCGACAGGCCGATCACGTTGCCGTGGTCGCCGTCGATGCCGTCGACGAACGGAGCCGACCGGCCGTCCAGCGTGAAGGCGCCGGCCACCGCCAACGCGTCGGGCGTGGCCAGATACGCGTCGAGCTCGGCATCGGTGGTGACGCCGAACCGCACGGTCGTGCCGACCACCTCCTCGGCCCGTTCGCCGGTGGCCTCGTCGATCACGCAGTGGCCGGTCCACAAGGTGCCCGAGCGCCCGCGCATGGCCACGAGCCAGCTCCGGGCCTCGGCGACCGACGACGGCTTACCGTGGGGCCGGCCCTCGAACTCCAGCATCGAGTCACAACCGACGACCAGGGCGTCACCGTCGGGGCGGGCCACGGCCGCAGCCTTCTCGGTGGCGAGTCGGCCGACCGAGCCTGCGGTGTCCGAGGGGTCGATGTCGTCCTCGTCGACGCCGCTCACGACCACCTCGGGGGCGAAGCCCGCCGCCTGCAGCAGGGCCAGGCGCGCGGGCGAGCCCGAGGCGAGTACCAGGGTGCGGGACGGCATAGCCCAAGCCTAGGGGCCGTCCCGGGGCCCTCGGCCCCGCCCGGTGCGACGCCGGGGGCCAGCAAGCCCGGCCACTGGAGCCGGTGCGCCACCCGTGGCCGGCCGCCCGACGCCGTCGTCGACCCGGGACCCGCCGGTGCGCGATCCTGGTGTCATGACCGACACCGGCATCACCATCTCCCCCGTGCAGGTGGACCCCGAGCTCGACGGCGACCACGAGCGGATGTCCCACATCGTCCTGGAGGGGTTCAAGCCGGAGAAGGGCGACTTCATCTCGGCGGGGCCGACCGTCGTCGAGGGGATGGTCAACGGCACCGCCGTCAAGGCCCTCTGCGGCAAGATCTGGGTGCCGGGCCGCAACCCGCAGCGCTACGGGATCTGCCCGACCTGCAAGGAGATCGCCGAGGGGAACGGCTGGAAGGTCCCCGCCGGCTGAGCCACCGGGTCAGGCAGCGTCGGGACCCCGGTCCCCGCCGACCCCACCGGCCTCGGCCGCCGCCGT
>PMFY01000074.1 GCA_003157945.1 Acidimicrobiaceae bacterium
ACCTCCGCCATGCTCGGAGGTGCCCCGACCTTCGCCCAGGTGCATCCCTACCTGGCCGGGCTCCTGTCGGGTCGGGTGGTCGTCGGGCACAACGTCGACAGGTTCGACCTCGCCTTCCTGTTGGCCGAGTGCCGGCGCCTCGGTGACGAACGCGTGCCCGACGGTGTCGTCACACTCGACACGCTGCTCGTGGCCCAGACCTACCTCGACCTGCCCGGCAAGGCCCGCCTCATCGACTGCTGCGACCGCTACTCGCTCAGCTGGGCCGACCACCACAACGCCCTGGGGGACGCCCGGGTGACGGCGGAGCTGCTCGGCGCCATGCGCACCGAGCTCGGTGACGACCTGCTGGGACTCGACGCCCTCCTCGCCGACAGCCGGTCGGGGGTGTGGCCCGGGGCGGCCCTCCTGCGACCGGACTTCCGGGACCGCTCGCACACCCAGCCCGCCTGACGGTCCACGGGGCCCGGCCGGGTCCGGACGGGGCGACTCAGGGCAGCGACTCGATCGGGGGCACGGCTATGGCCCGTTCGCGGGCCCCGCCGAGCATCTCGTCGGTGCCCCCGTCGTCACCCGGGCCGGCCACCAGGGGTGAGCGGGTCAGGACTCGTCCAGACCCCCACCACCCGCCGGCTGGCCACCACCCACCGTGCCCCCGGTGGCGTCCATGTGGAGGCCGAGGTGGTAGCCCTCGAGGAACAGGTCGGCGTCGCGCCGGCGGGGGTAGCGGGCCTCGAGCTCGCGGAAGCGGGGCGAATGGTTGGGCTCGATGAGGTGGGCGAGCTCGTGCACGATGACGGCGTCGAGCACCCACTGCGGCGCCGCCTTCAGCCGCGACGAGATGCGGATCTCCCGGGTGGCCATGGTGCACGACCCCCAGCGCTTCGTCTGGTTGGTCGCCCACCGGATGGAGGACGGGGCCACCCCGTCGAGGTAGGTGCGGCCGAGCCCGAGCGCCCGCGCCTCGAGGTCGGCGTCGGAGGCGTGCAGGTGGGGCCGGTGGCGGGCGAGCCGGCGGGTCAGGTGCTCGACCATGTCGTCACGGGCGGACCCACGCAGGTGGGACGGGACGACCACGACGATCCGGTCGCCTTCCCAGTGGGCCCCGGCGGTCTTCTTCCGCCTCGTCGACACGCGGACCTCCACGTCCGGGGCGAACAGGGTGCTGGGCTGCGGGATCGAGGTCATGGCGTCACGCTACGGCCGGGCTGTGACGGGCGTNNGACGGGCGTGGCGTGACGGGCGGACCGGGCTACTGGCCCGGCATCTCCCGCTTGCCGTACGGGGCCGGCGCGACCTCCTCCGACTCCTCCAGCGTCTCCTCGTCCGACTCGGGTCGCAGCACCCTCCAGACCGCCGCGCCCAGGATGCCGCCGACGAGCGGGAACACGATGAAGACCCACAGCTGCTTCAGGGCCCAGCTGCCCTGGAAGATGGCGGTGGCCAGCGAGCGGGCCGGATTGACCGACGTGTTGTCGATCGGGATCGAGATGAGGTGGATCACGGTCAGGGTCAGGCCGACGGTCAGGCCGGTCATCCCGACCGGCATCGACCGGCGGCTGGTCGAGGCGATGATGAAGACGAACACGGCGGTGAATACCACCTCGGCCAGCATCACGACGCCGAGCGGGAACCCGCCGGGCGAGTGGATGCCGTAGCCGTTGGAGGCGAAGCCGGTGGCCTTGGCGCTGAACGTGCCGAGGTTGGTGGCCGAGGCCGACGCCACCCGCGTGGCACTGGCGATGATGTAGATGATGGTGGCGCCGACGATGCCGCCGATCACCTGGCCGACGATGTAGAACGGCAGCTCCTTCGTCTTGGTCTTGCCGATCACCCAGAGGCCCACGGTCACGGCCGGGTTGATGTGGCAGCCCGAGATGGAGCCGATGGCGTAGGCGGCGACGAGGAGGCTCAGGCCGAAGGCCAGGGCGACGCCCAGGATCCCCACCGTGCTCAGGGGCCCCGAGAAGTGGCCGGTGGCCAGGATGGCCGTCCCGGGCCCGCCGACGATGAGGATCATGGTGCCGATCGCTTCGGCGATTCCGATGCGCAGGCGGTCGTTCATGGGGTGCTCCTTTTCCTCCGGCGGGCCGCGCCGGGCTGTTCCGTCCGGGGGACGACCCGGCACATCGCCACCAGGGTAAACAGGCGGACCACCACAGCGGTGGATGGACCGGCCCGAATGGGACCTGACGGGACCGCCCGGTACGATGGCGGGGTGCGTCGCTACCTCACCCCCCGGTGCCTCGCCCTGCACGCGACGCTGCTGGTCCTGCTGCCCGCCTTCGTGTGGCTGACCGACTGGCAGTACCACCGGGCGACCGGAGGGAACACGCTGAGCTGGGCCTACGTCTTCCTGTGGCCGGCGTTCGCCGTGTACGCCGTCTACACGTGGTGGAACCTCGTCCAGGACCAGGTGGCCCGCCAGGAGGGCCGCTCGCGCGGTGGGTCCGTTGCCGCCGCGACCGTGGGGGTCGACACCCCCGACGGCGCGGGTGCCTCCCCCTCCGGCCGGGCGCCCGGCTGGGCGCTGACCGGGGGCCGGAAGAAGAACATCGCCATCGCCGCCTCGACCCCGATCGACGCCGAGCGCGGCGGCAAGGGGGAGCGGTACACCGCCCAGACGCCCGAGGAGGCGGCCCGGCTCGACGCCTACAACCGCTACCTCGAATCGCTGAGTGCCGAGGACGAACAGGCCGACCGGGCGACGGGCGGCGCACGGTGAACGACCTGCTGGTGTTCCGGGGCGACCGGGCCATGCACGGCGCCGTCGTCCGCTACCGGGTCATGGCCTTCGTGGTCGGCACCGCACTCCTGGTGCTGACCGCCATCGTGATCTGCCAGTACGGGTTCGACCTGAAGTCGCAGATGAAGACGCCCGAGAAGATCGTCGCCCCGCTCCACGGCTAGCTGTACCTGCTCTACCTGGTGGTGGCGGCCGACCTCGCCCGCCGGTCGCGCTGGCACCTCGGGCGGATCCTGCTGGTCGTCTGCTCGGGGTTCGTGCCGTTCCTGGCCTTCATCGTGGAGCACCGGGTGTACCAGCAGATGCGGGCGGAGTGGGCGGCCGACGGCACCGACCTGACGGGCGTCGGCCCGGCACGCACCGCCGATCCCGTCAGCTGATCCCCCGCTCAGCGGGCGCCGCGCACCAGGGTGCCCGGGCGGGCGCCGGTGTCGACTCCGTCCCGGAAGGTCGTCACCCCGGACTTGATCGTCTCGACATAGCCGACCGCCCCCTGCAGCAGGCGCTTCCCGCCGGCGGGCAGGTCGTCCACCACGCGGGGATTGGTGAGCTGCAGGTGGTCGTAGTCGATGACGTTGAGGTCGGCCAGCATGCCGGGCTCGACGGTCCCCCGGTCGGTGAGGCCGTAGAGGCGCGCGGTGTCGAGCGTCTGCTTCTTCACGATCCACTCGAGGGGCAGCCGCTCGCCCCGGACCCGGTCGCGGGTCCAGTGGGTGAGCATGAACGTCGGCTGGGACGCGTCGCAGATCACCCCGCAGTGGGCGCCGCCGTCACCCAGGCCGGCCGCGGCCCGTGGGTGCAGCAGCATCTCGCGGGCGGCATGGAGGTCGCCGTCGGAGTAGTTGAGGATCGGCACGTACAGCAGGCCGCGGCCGTCGTCCTCGAGCATGGCGTCGTAGGCGACCGACAGTGCGGGCCGACCCGTGGCCGCGGCGATCCCGGCCAGTGACCGCTCGGGCCCCGGCTCGTACTCGGGCGGGTCACCCAGGATGAAGGTGGTCGCGAACGCCTGGTCCATGCGCTCGGCCGTCGCCGGATCGGGCTGCCAGGACTCGATGGCACCGCGCACCTCCGGGGTGCGGAGGGCGGTGACCAGCTCGTCGGCCGACAGGCCCCGGTCCTTCAGCTCCTGGTAGGCCGGGATCTGGTCGAGGAGGCAGTAGGTCGTGAAGTGCCCCGACAGCAGCCCGAATCCCCGCCCGGCCACCTGGGGCCACAGGTCGGCGCCGTCGGAGACGGCCCGGAGCGACTCGTCCATGAGCTCGCGCCAGAGGTCGGGCGCCGCGTCCACCTGCACCATGGCGAAGGTGACCGGTCGCTGGATGGCGGCCGACAGGCGCCGCATCCAGTCCACCTCCTCCTTCGGGGCCAGGATGTCCTCGCCGGCCGTCCCGGCGGGAGCCAGCTCGAAGATGCCCGTGCCGAGCTCGCCCAGGGCGGCGCCGATGCCGAAGAGCTCGTCCTCGGCGGCATAGGTGCCCGGCACCGGCTCGCCGTCGATGGCGCGGTGGGCCAGGGTCCGCGACGTCGAGAACCCGAGGGCACCGGCGGCGATCGCCTCCTTCACCACCCGCTTCATGGCCGCGATGTCCTCGGGCGTGGCCGGCTCGTTCCGTGCCCCCCGCTCACCCATGACGTAGGAGCGCACGGCCCCGTGGGCGATCTGGGTCCCGACGTCGACCGTCCACCGCCTCCGGTCGAGCGTGTCGAGGTACTCGGGGAAGGTCTCCCAGCCCCACGTCATCCCCTCGGAGAGCGCGGTGCCGGGGATGTCCTCCACGCCTTCCATCAGTCCGATCAACCACTCGTGGCGGTCCGGACGGGCGGGGGCGAACCCGACCCCGCAATTGCCGGTCACCAGCGTGGTGACGCCGTGCCAGCTGCTCGGGGCGAGCACCTCGTCCCATGTGGCCTGGCCGTCGTAGTGGGTGTGGATGTCGACCCAGCCGGGCGTCACCAGCAGGCCGTCGGCATCGAGGGTGCGGACGGCGGCCTCGCCGCGATGGTCACCGACCCCCGTGATGCGTCCGTCGCTCACGGTGATGTCCGCGGTGCGGCCCGGGGCCCCGGTGCCGTCGACGACGGTGCCGCCGTGGATGACGAGGTCGTGCATGGATTCTCCCCCTCTAGCTCCTCCGCCGATGCTGGCACGGCCCGGACGGGGGCGCAATGGCGGCGGACGGTGCCGTCGTCCGCCCGGCCACGTCCCCGGTGGGTGCAGCCCGGGAGGACGAGGAGGGGGAGGTCGCGGGCACCCGGGGAAGGGATCCCCTCGCCGTAGTACCGTCGGAGGCGTCCGCTCGACGCCGCGGCGACGCCGGGCGGAGGGGGAGACAACGGCACGACGGCGTCCGATCGGGCGCCAGACGGGAGCCGCCATGAGGCGACGTTCCACGCGCGGCGCACCGGGGGGACTGCGGGCCGCCGTGGCCGCCCTGTTGGTGGTGGGGCTGAGCTCCGTGGCGACGGCCGGAGTCGTGGTCGCCGCCAGCCAGCCGGCAGCGGCCGCCACCTGCCCGGTGCTGGAACCCCAGGGACCGGAGGGTTGGCCCACGCCGGTGCCGGCTCCCTCCGCCGGGGTGGACTGGAGCGGCTGTGATCTCAGCGGCGCCTACATCATCTCGTCGACCCTGACCGACGCGGATCTGAGTGACGCCGATCTGCGCGGTGCCCAGCTGTGGGGGTCCGATCTGAGTGGCGCGGACCTCCGCGGCACCGACTTCACGGGAGCCACGCTCGGGGGTCGTTGCGACAACGGCAGCTTCTCCATCAGTGGCGCCGACCTCGACGNNGACGCCGACCTGACCTCCGCCGACCTCGGTGGGGAGTTCGGCTACGTCGGCACCCAGCAGTGCGTCGTCTACGGGGCCGAACTCGACGACGTCACCATCAGCGGTGCCGTCCTCAGCGGGGCCGANNCTCCTCGGTGTGACGTCGGGAGGCATCACCGGCCAGCCGGCGTCGCTCCCCGTCCACTGGCTGCTCGACTCGGGCACGCTCTCCGGACCCTCGGCGACGTGCGCCCGGGTCACCGGAAAGACCACCCTCAGGTTCCGGCACTGCCTCTGGACGATCATGGACCCGGTCACCAGCACCCCGTCCGTGTCGCTGGGCGAGTCGGTGCTGGCCACCGGGGGCACCCTCAGCTGGCGGATCGTCCATCCCCAGTCGGGGGGTGCCCGGCAGACCAGTGACGACTCGTCCGCCGCCCTGGCCTCGCCGGGCCAGGGCGTCT
>PMFY01000317.1 GCA_003157945.1 Acidimicrobiaceae bacterium
CGGTGCCCGAGGGCTGTCGATGGTCGGTGAGGGCTCGATCTATCCGCTGCTGGGGCGCCTCGAACGCGACGGGCTGGTGGACACCCACCGTGCCGCCAGCGACGGTGGGCCCCCACGCAAGTACTACGAGCTGTCCTCGCTCGGTCGCAAGGCCCTGCGCGAGGGCGTCTTCGAGTGGGAGACGACCCGCGACGCGGTGGACGCCGCACTGGGCCTGACGGGTACGGAGGTGACCGCATGAACTCATTCGTCGCGGCGTGCCGGAGGGAGTGGCGCCGACTCGGGGTGCCCGAGGCCGTCGCCAACGAGATGGCGTCCGACCTCCAGGCCGACCTCGCCGAGGCCGAGGCCGACGGCGTGTCGCCCGAGGAGGTCCTCGGCAACGGCTACTTCGACCCCGAGGGCTTCGCCGCCTCCTGGGCGACGGCCCGGGGCGTCGTGGCGGGCTCACCTCGGCCGGAGACGGGCGACCCGCACCGGCCGTGGGCCCGCCTGTCCGCCACCCTGGTCTGTGGGGTCGCGGCCCTCGTCGGACTCGTGGTGGTGGTCGCCGGTCGCCAAAGTTCGACAGCCGTGGCCGGTGTGGCGTTCCGTCGCTCCGCGGTGCCCGGGATGCCGTCCGTGCCCGGGGTCCTCGTCGAGCCCCAGAAGCTGTTCATGGCCCACCACGGTGCGGCGTTCGCCCTGGTCGGGGGGGTGCTCCTGCTCGCCGGACTCGCCGGCCTGGCGGTCATCCTGCTGGTCTGGCGCCCGTGGCGGGGTCGGGGTCGCGGGCCTTCCCCCGACCGGGACATCGGTATGCCGAGCTACCTCTGAGGGGCGTCACGCCACGGGACGGCGACACCCACTCAGGGTCGGATCGGGGTGATCCCCGATTGCGGACCTCCCCCCGACTCCCGATGATGCATCCAGACCAACCACCCCGTTCCGCCAGGCTGCGCCCGCCCGGCGGCGCCGGCCCGGAGCCGGGTGGCCGACATCGACCTGCGCACGGGCGCCGGAGGACCGGATGAGCACGACCGAGCTGCCCAGCACCCCCACGTGGACCGGCGCCGAGCACGACTGGGCGGTGGAGACCCACGGCCTGACGAAGTCGTTCGGCGGCAACGTGGCCGTCGACGGCGTGGACCTCCTCGTGCCCAGAGGCTGTGCGTTCGGCTACCTGGGCCCCAACGGTGCGGGCAAGACGACCCTGATCCGGGTGCTGCTCGGACTCACCGGTGCCGACTCCGGGACGATGGCCCTCCTCGGCTACCCGGTCCCCCGCCACCGCGACCGGGCCCTCGCCCGGGTCGGCGCCATCGTCGACGAGCCCCGGTTCCACGGCCACCTGACCGGGAGGCAGAACCTCCGGATCCTGGCCGCCGCCCGCGAGCCGGCCGCCCGGGACCGCATCGGCCCCGCACTCGAGCGGGTGGGCATGCTCCACCGCGCCGACGACAGGGTGGCCAAGTACTCGATGGGCATGCGCCAGCGGCTCGGGGTCGCCGCCTGCCTGCTCGGGGACCCGCAGCTGCTGATCCTCGACGAACCGATGAACGGCCTCGACCCCGCCGGCATGCAGGACATGCGCGACATGATCCTGGGACTGGTCGCCGAGGGCCGCACCGTGGTCCTGTCGTCGCATCTGCTCGACGAGGTCGAACGGACGTGCGACGCCGTGGCCATCGTGGACCGCGGGCGCGTGATCCGCCAGGGGACGATCGCCCAGCTGCTCGCCGGCTCGGCCTTCACCGTCGAGATCGAGTGCTCCGATCCGGAACGGGCCGCCGCATGCCTGTCGACGACCGCGGACGGGGCGACCTGCACCGTCGGTCCCTCCGGGCTGGAGGTCGTCCTCCCGACAGGTACGGGTCGCGACGTCGTCGCCGAGATCAACCGGGTACTGGTCGAGGGAGGGATCTCGGTCTACCGGCTCCAGCACGTGCAGGCCTCGCTCGAGTCCTGGTTCCTCGAGGTCACGAGCAGACTGGACGAGGCGACATGACGACCATCAGCCTGACCGAGCCGTCCGCACCCGACCTGCCGCCCGACGACGGGCGGGCACCCGACCACCGGGGCTCGTGGCTGCCCACCGGCGGGATGATCGCCACCCGGTTCCTCGAACTCCGCCGGCGCCGCGGCCTGATGATCGCCCTCCTGGCCGTCAACATCGGGATCCCGGTGGTCCTGCTCACCATCCGCCTCGTGTCCCACGCCGTCGCCCCCCGCTCCTACGGGCCGGCCGGCGGCTACGACGTCTTCACCACCCTGGTCGCGGGGATCATGTACGTCTTCGGCTTCATCGTGGCCGCCACGGTCGGCTGCACGGCGGGCTCCGTCGACCTGACCGAGGGGATGTTCCGGCACCTCGTCATCACGGGCCGGTCGCGGCTGGCGCTCTACCTGGCCCGCATCCCGGCCGGGCTCGCCATCGTGCTCCCCATCGTCGTCCTCGGCTTCACCATCGTCTGCACCGTCTGCGTCCTGGCCGCGCCGGCCCAGCTCGACTACGACGGGCTGAGCGTCCCCGCCGGGCTGTCACGGGCCGGTCTGGAGCAGTGGGCGGGCGGGCATGCGGACGAGGTGGTCTGCAACTTCAATTATCGGGGCGACATAGCGCTCAACGTGCCCTGCGGCAACGGCCCGGGCGGCGCGATCGGCAAGGTGGGCCCTCCGGGGACCACCCAGGCCGCGGCGACACCGGCCCAGATCCGGGCGTTCGCCGTCCGCATGGCCGACCAGGACTACGCCGACTACCACTCGCACTTCCTGTCCCCGCCACTGCCGCTGATGGTCGACACCGGACTGTGGATCTGCCTCGAGGCGACCATCGGGTTCGTCGTCGGCCTGGGCCTCGCCTCCCTGATGGGTCAGCGGACGGTGCCGGTGGTGCTGCTGGTGATCCTCGAGCTGATCCTGACGCCGATCTTCTCGCAGCACGTCGTCGCCCACCTGGTCAACGTGCAGCGCGGCATCGTCGGCCTGGCCATGGCCCACATCGAACCGGCCGGCCTCCCCCTGCCCTTCGCCGGCGGGGGTGGCCCGAACGACCTGCTCCTCCCGGAGTCGCGCACGGTGGCGGTCATCGTGATCGTGGGTTGGCTGGTGGTCTGGACGGCGCTCGGGGCGTGGCGGATGGTCACCCGGGACGCCTGAGCACTCCGGTCCGTCCGCCGTCCCGACGAGCTGCTCAGCCGCCCGCCTCGAAGCCGATCGCCGAGCACACCGGGGCGATCGCGTTCGCCGGGTCCAGGGCGTTGAGGACGTCGCGCAGGGCGATGTGGTCGTAGACGATGCCGGCATGCCCGTCCTGGTCGAGCGAGCACTGGTCCTGCAGGACGATGTCGGTGACGTTCGATCCCGTGAGCTGTTGCGACTGCCAGGGCGTCACGACCTCGTCGTACTCCGTGCTGATGACCGTGTAGTCCACGGTCGGCACCGTGATCCCACTGGCGTCGAGCGCCGTGATCACCGGCGAGCCGACCTCTTGCTGCACACACGACTGGCACACCGAGGCGAGGCCCTCGTTCACCGCCGACCCGACCGAGGGGAGGTACGTGGCCAGGTTCGTCAACCCGTCGAGCGTGGTGCCGCGGTTGTCCGGGGCCAGCGCCACGAAGGAGTGGACCTTCGGTGCGCCACCCAGGAACTTGAGGTACCAATTGGGCATCATCCCGCCCTGCGAGTGTCCGACGAGGTCCACCTGGCTGGCCCCCGTCGAGGCCAGGACCTGGTCGACGAAGTCCGACAGCTGGGTGGCCGATGTGGGGATGTCGCCGACGCCGTAGAGGACGCCGAGGAGGGGCGGTCCGCCGTAGTTGAACGTGTAGACGCAGTAGCCCGTGTCGTAGAGGAGGGGCGACAGTGCCTGCCAGTTGTCGTCCTCGTTGGCGAAGGTGCCGTTCACCAGCACCACGGGACGGGGATGGAGGGCCGAGGGCTTGCAGGACCAGTTGTCGGCCCCGGGTGGCGGCGTCGTGGGCAGCAGCGCCGGTAGGAGGAAATCGGTGGTCGAGTACACGACCGGCAACGTCACCTTCGGGCCGCCGGGCGAGCTGGGCGGCACCACGACGAGGCAGGCCGACATGAGTAGCGCGGCGGCCGACGCGGCGACCGCGGCGGCCAGTCGCCTGGCTCGGAAGGTGGACGTTCGCATGGCAGTTCCCCCGGTGCTCATTCCCCGGCAGGTCACTCCGTCGCCCGCCGATGACACCCGGAAACCTATCGCCGTCCACGTCGGTCCGCCCGAATGGGGGATCCGGTCGGGCAGCGGTCAGTCCGGGGCGCCGGCTCCGCCGACCTCCCCGGTCGGCACCGTCCCGGGCGTGCGGAACTCCAGGGACGGTCGCGTGCGGAAGGGCGCCGTCGCGTGGTGCTCCGGGCGGTGGTCGACGAGGGTGGCGGCGAACCTTCCGTACCGGGCGGCCAGTGGCCCGGCCGTGAGCCCGTGGGCCAGGACGCTCAACGTCACGGTCACCACCACCAGGCTCAGCACGTGGTTGGCCGCCTCCGGGTCGAGCTCGTCGAAGGCGATCAGGCCGAACACCACCGAGGCCAGTCCGCGAGGGCCGAACCAGCCGACCAGCGCCACGGTGGCCCGGTCCAGGCCGGAGCCGACCAGCGCCAACGCCACCGGGACCATGCGCACCACGGTGAGGGCCAGTACGGCGAAGACGTAGTCCGTCCAGCGGGCGGCCCGGAAGCCGGGCACCACCATGACGGCGCCGAAGATCAGCCACACCATGAGGGCCAGGAAACCGCCGACACGTTCGGCGAACAGCACGACCTCCTCCAGACCGGTACGGACGACGCTGCCGAAGGACATGCCCGCCAGGAAGGCGGCCACGAAACCGTTGCCGCTCCAGTGGAGCGCCAGCCCGTAGCCGAGGAGAGCGAGGCCGAGGGCCACCAGCGGACGGAAGCCCGCCGCGCTCCAGCCGGCGGCCACGGCCCGGGTGAGCAGCCACCCACCGACGAGCCCGACGCCGACGCCGACGCCCGCACCGACGAGCAGTTCACGGACGGCCGGGACCAGTCCGGTGGCGTGGGTCGCCTCGGTGGAGACGGCCCCCGCCAGGAAGAGGTTGACGAACGGGGTGGCGATGCCGTCATTGAGGCCACTCTCGACGTTGAGCAGTCGGCGGATGCGGTCCGGGATGCGGGGATCCTCCATGATCGCGGCGCCGAGCGCCGCGTCGGTCGGCGCCACGATGGCCCCGACGGAAGCGGCCACCCAGATCCCGATGCCCGGGAGCACGCCGAACGCCACCGCCGTACCGAACCCGATGGTGAGGGGCAGCCCGACGGCCAGCAGGCGGACCGGGAGCCCGAGGTCGCGGCGCAGCTGGTGGATGTTCACGCGTGAGGCGTCGGTGAAGAGCACCAGGGCGAGCGTCACCTCGGCCAGGGAGAGGATCGTCGACGAGTGGGGGTTGATCTGGACCAGTCGGACCGGCCCGTGGGTGACGACCAGCCCCAGGACGACGAAGGCGAGCGGTGCGCTGACCGACCAACGCGCCACCAGCCCGGAGACGAGGGCCCACAGCACCACGCAGGACGACACGACCACCAGGACCTCCGTGTCCAGGCCGTGCTCCACCGGTGCTCCTCCTCGTCGGGGTCGCGGAGGGGCCCGCGCGCGGTCCCTCCACCGTACCGATCCGAGTCTGCCCGGTGGGGCCCGACCGCCGGTGCACCCCCACGGGTGCGTCCGGCCCACCCCCCGCGACCCGTACCGTGTGGGACGACACGGATGCCGGACCAGCCACCTCCGGGAGCACGCCATGCCCACACCACTGCCCGATCCGACGCAGGTCCTCCTCGAGCCGCCCGACGCCGGCGAGGTGGCCGACCTGAGCCGGGCCATCCGCAGCGCGGTCGCCGGGGACGGCGAGCTGACCGAGACGCAGCGCCTCCTGCTCGAGGCCGTCCTGCCCGCCATGACCGGGTACCCGGCCGTCCTCGACGGTGAGCCGCTCGGTCCTGAGGGGTTCGGGACCGTCCTGGCCCGCCGCAACCTCGGGTTCCGCACGCGTATCGTCCAGACGATGGTGCTGCTGGCGCTGCTGGCGCGCCCGATCCCCCCGGCGCTCGCCGACCGGGTCGCCGCCTACGCCCGGGAGGCCTGTGTCGAGGAGGGCATGCTCGACGTCGCCCGCCGTCTGGCCGACGGCAGCCTGGGACTGGCCGCCGTCGACTTCGAGCGGAACGGCTACACGGCCACGTGGCATCCCGAGGACGCCGCCGTGCTCCACACGTCCCGTCAGCTGGAGTCCGCCTGGCAGGAGTCCGTCGCCGACCCGGGCCTGGCCCGCAGCTGGGCCGCACTGGAGGATCTGCCGGACGGCACGCTCGGCCGGCGGATCACCGAGTTCTACCGGGCCCGCGGGTTCACCTACCCCGGCCTGCCCGGATCGGCGCCACCGCTGCTGGCCCAGCACGACTGGGTGCACGTCGTGGCGGACTACGGCACGACCGTCGAGTCGGAACTGGAGGTGTTCGCGTTCATCGCCCGCGCCAACGACGACATGCACGCCTTCTCGTTGCTGGCCATGGTGGTCTCCCTGTTCGAGACCGGCTACCTGCGCTCCGGCCTCGGTCTGTTCGAGTACTCCCCCGGGCACCTGGCCGGATCGGGCATGGCGGCACGCGTGGCGGACGCCATGCGGCGCGGCGCACTGTGCCGGGGCAGCATCGACTTCCTCCGCACCGACTGGTTCGCGCTCGCCGACCGGTCGGTCGAGGAGGTGCGGGCGCACTTCGGGGTCGTCCCGAAGGCGCCGTCGGCCCTCGCCGGTGGGTCGGTCGGACCGTGGGAGCCGGGCGGCATCAGCCCGTTCCAGCAGGACGCCGGCGCCGAACTCGCCCGACAGCGGGGGTGCCCGTACGACGCCTACGGGGCCAGTGCCTCACCGGTGATCCCGGGCTGAGCGCCGGACCGGGCACCCGGCGGGAAGACGCTCCGCCCGCCCTGGGCGGCCCGACGTTGTCTACCCTGCTCGGATGACGACCGATCCCCACCCGTCCTCCGCGGACGTGGCCTACCTGGGGGTGGACGGGATCGGCCGACGGTTCGCCGACGGGACGCTCACCAGCGCCGGACTGGTCGACACACTCCTCGCCCGCATCGCCGCCCTCGACGACCCGTCCGGTGCGTTCGGACTGCGGTCGATCGCGGCCGTCGCCGACGACGCCCGTCAGGTGGCCGCCGAACGCGACCTCGAGCGGTCCCGGGGTGAGGTGCGGGGCCCGCTCCACGGCGTGCCCGTGGTGGTCAAGGACAACATCGAGGTCACCGGTCTGCCGGGGGCTGCCGGGTCGACAGCCCTGGCCGGCCGGCCGGCGTCCGACGCGCCGCTCGTCACCCGCCTGCGCGAGGCCGGGGCCGTGGTGCTGGCCAGCACCAACCTGTCGGAGTGGGCGAACATCCGCTCCGGGCGCTCGACCAGCGGCTGGTCGGCCACCGGGGGCCTGGTGGCCAACCCGTGGGCACTCGACCGCAGCGCCGGCGGGTCGTCGTCGGGGTCCGGCGCCGCCGTGGCCGCCGGGCTGGCACCCCTGGCCGTCGGCACCGAGACGGACGGCTCCATCATCTGCCCGGCCTCCCTGACCGGCGTCGTCGGGCTCAAGCCCACCGTCGGGACCGTACCCACCGCCGGGGTGGTCCCCATCAGCGCCAGCCAGGACAGCCCCGGGCCCCTCGGCCGCACGGTGGCCGACGTCGCCCACCTCTACGCGGTGCTGGCCGGCACCGACCCGGTCACCCACGACGGGCCCGCGCCCCGGTTCGTCGCCGCCACCACCTGGCCGACCGGGCATCCACCGACCGACGGCCTGGTCGCCGGCGTCGTCGCCGACCTGCGCGTCGCCGGGGAGTCGGTCGTCGACCGTGAGGTGGCCCGGCCCGGTCCCGGGACCCTCGGTGACGAGTTCGTGGTCCTCCTGTCCGAGCTGGTCGACGACCTGGGCACCTACCTGGCGGCGCGCCCGGGGGACGGGGTCCGGTCACTGGCCGACGTCGTGGCCCACGAGGACGCGCAGGCGGATGTCGAGCTGCCGTGGTTCGGCCACGAACTGTTCGTGCAGGCGCTCGGCACCGGCGGCCGGGCCGGCGAGGGGTACGCCCCGGCCCGGGCCCGGAACCTCGAGTGGGCCGTCTCGACCTGTCTCGAACCGGCGCTCGACGGCGCCGACGTGCTGGTCGCCGCGGCCTACGGGCCGGCCTGGAAGAGCGATCTGGTGATCGGTGGGCACGCCGGGGCGGTCTCGAGCTGGGTGACCACGCCGGCGGCCGTGGCCGGCTGGCCGATCATGAGTGTGCCGGTCGGCCTGCTCCACGGGCTGCCGGTGGGTCTGGCCCTCGTCGCCCGCCCCGGCGAGGAGGCCGTGCTCCTGACGGCGGCCGCCCGGGTCGAGTCGCTGGTGGCCGCCACCGGTCCCCCGCCCCGGCCCCGTTGGCGGGCGCCCGACCGGGGCTGAGTTCCCCGACCGGCACCGGGACCCGTCCGCTCAGGCCTCGGCGGCGGCCTTCAGCCTGCGGAGCGTCTCCTCCATGCCGGCGCGGTTGTGGGTGGCGCGGTCGGCGACCCCGCTCACCGGCTTGCCCAGGAACTTGATGAGCGCGTTGCGCTCCTCGTCCCACGATTCGGTCACCCGGCAGCCCCCGTCGGTCGGCTCGAACACGTAGGACCACCGGGCCACCTTCGCCCCGACGGCGGTGACCCGGAACGACAGCACCCGACCGGGCTCGGCCTCCATGATCTTCCCCGTGGTCGACCACTCCTTCCGGCCCGCCGAGTTCCTCGCCTTGAACCGGGCGCCCGGCGCCGCCCCGGTGGCGCCGCCGAGCCAGGTGGCCCCCATGTTCTCCGGGGACCACTCGCCCATCCGGGTCAGGTCCGCCACCATGGCGTACACCTCGTCGGCAGGGGCGGCGATCTCGGTGGTCACACTGACGTGCTCCGGCATCCCGCCAGCGTACCGATACCGCCGTACCCCGGGCTCCTCCGGGGCCGGGCCGGCCGTCGACCGTAGACTCCGCGCATGGCAGACCCCGTCCCGGCCGGCCCGGACTTCGACCCCGACGCATTGCGTCGCCGCTACGCCGAGGAACGGGCCAAGCGCCTGCGACCCGAGGGCAAGGACCAGTACCTCGAGGTGTCGGGCGACTACGCCGGCTTCGCCGTCGACCGGCACGCCGAGGTGCCCGACCGCGCGCCCGTCGAGGAGGAGGTCGGCGCCGTGGTGGTCGGCGCCGGGTTCGGCGGCCTGCTCGCCGGGGTCCGGCTGCTCGGGGCCGGCGTCGACGACGTGCGCCTGGTCGAGAAGGGTGGGCGCATCGGCGGCACCTGGTACTGGAACCAGTACCCCGGGGCCCAGTGCGACATCGAGTCGTACATCTACCTGCCCCTGCTCGAGGAACTCGGGGTCGTCCCGACCGAGCGCTATGCCGGCGCCCCCGAGATCCTGGCCCACGCCCAGCGGATCGCCGACCACTACGGCCTGTCCGAGCGGGCGCTGCTCGGGACCGAGGTCACCGACCTGCACTGGGACGACGGCACCCGTCGGTGGACCGTCCACACCGACCGCGGCGACCGCCTCCGGGCCCGGTTCGTCGTGACGGCCACCGGCCCGCTCCACCGACCCAAGTTGCCCGGGGTCGACGGCATCAGCTCGTTCGGGGGGCACTCGTTCCACACCAGCCGGTGGGACTACGCCTACACCGGCGGTGGTCCGGACGGGGGGCTCGACCGCCTGGCGGACAGGAGGGTGGCGGTCATCGGCACCGGCGCCACCGCCGTGCAGATCGTCCCCCACCTGGCCGGGGCCGCCGCGCACCTCACCGTGTTCCAGCGGACTCCGTCGTCGATCGACGTGCGGGGGAACCGGCCGACGGACCCGGCCTGGGCGGCCGCCCTGCGGCCCGGCTGGCAGCGCGAGCGGATCCGCAACTTCAACGCGGTGCTGTCGGGCGTCCCCCAGGAGGTCGACCTCGTCGACGACGGTTGGACGACGCTGGTGGGGAAGATGATGGAGATCTTCCGCAGCGGACGGGCCGGCGCCCTCGACCGGCCCTTCGAGGAGGTCCTCGAACTGGCCAACTTCGAGAAGATGGAGGAGATCCGGGCCCGCGTCGACGCCGAGGTCGGTGACCCGGCCGTCGGGGAGGCGCTCAAGCCGTACTACAAGATGTTCTGCAAGCGGCCCTGCTTCCACGACGGATACCTGGCCACGTTCAACCGTCCCGACGTCACCCTCGTCGACACCGACGGGCGGGGTGTCGACCGCATCACCGAGCAGGGGGTGGTGGCCGGAGGCGTGCTCCATCCCGTCGACTGCATCATCTACGCCACCGGATTCGAGGTCGGCACCGGCTACGAGCGCCGTGCCGGCTTCCGGATCCACGGCCGGGACGGGCGCACCCTGACCGAGAAGTGGGACGAGCGGGGCATGCGCACCCTCCACGGCATGCTCATCCACGACTTCCCCAACCTCTTCATCCTGGGTCAGTCGCAGGGGGCGTGGACGGCCAACTTCACCCAGCTCCTCGACGAGGCCACCCTGCACATGGCGGCCATCGTGGAGCACCTCGAGGCCCGGGGACTCTGGTCGGTCGAAGCCACCGCGGAGGCGGAGGACGCCTGGGCGGACGAGATCGTCGCCCACGCCGTCAACGGGACGGGGGGCATCGGCGGATCCGACTGCACGCCCGGCTACTACAACAACGAGGGCCGCCCGCTCGACGGTCCGCCGTGGGGCGCCTCGTACGGGAGGGGCTCCATCGAGTTCTTCCGGCTCACCGCGGCCTGGCGCGCCTCCGGCACCTGGAACGGGGTGACCTTCGCCACCCGCTGACCCGTCCGGCACGTCCGGCACGTCCGGTTCCCGGACGGTCCGGACAGGCCGCGTCTATCCTGCATGCACCCCCGGCGACAGGTACGAGAGATGCGGATACCCCGAAGCGGACGACGAGCGGCCTGATGCTCGTACTCAACCTCGTGATCATCGCCCTGGGCGTCACCCTCGAGCCCATCCCCTTCACCGCCTTCGCCGTGGTGCTGGCCTCGAAGAACGGGGTCTCCAAGGCGGCCTTCTTCATCAGCGGCTGGATCCTGTCGCTGGCCGTCGTCGTGGCCGCCACCCTCGCCGCCACCGAGAACCGCCCACCGAAGCCGTCCACGGCCCCGTCCACCGCGTTGCTGGCGGTCAAGCTGGCGCTCGGCGCCGTGCTCCTGGTCGTCGCCCTGCGGCGGTGGCGGAAGATGGGCCGGCCGAAGAAGCCCAAGGACCCGCCGAAGTGGCAGAGCGGCGTGGACGCCATGTCGCGCTGGTTCGCCTTCGCACTCGGCCCCCTGACCCAGCCGTGGGGCCTGGTGGCGGCGGGCGTCGCCGTCATCGTGGACGCCAAGCTCGGGTCGTGGGAGAGCGCCGTCGCACTCGTCGGGTTCTGCCTGCTGTCCACGGCCACCTACCTGGCGGCCGAGATCTACGCGTGGATCCGGCCGGAGGAGACCCAGGCGCTGCTCGGTCGGGTGCGGGCGTGGATCACGGGCCATACCGACCAGGTGATCATCGGCATCTCGGGGGTGGTCGGCATCTGGCTGGTCGCCACCAGCGCCTACACGCTGATCACCTGAGCGACGCCGCCCGGGACGGACGCCCGGAGTCCGGCGTCCGGTGGCCCGCTCAGTCCGTCCGGCGCGTGGGCGGCGGGTCGACCGCCGGCGCGCCGCCGTCGAGGACGTGCTCCGTCCAGGCGGTGCCTGACCAGTAACGCTGCTCGTGCCGCACGAACGGGTCGACGAACCAGCCGGCGGCCGTGCCGGTGAACCCCGGCTGCACCGTCACCGGGGTGTCCGCCACCGGCCCGGTCACCGGATCGGCGAGCGGACGCGACGCGGCGGTCGGCCGGGCCTGCGGGGTGAACCCACGGGCGCCCCCGGGGCCGGCGGGACCCCCACCCTGACGACGACGCTGGACCGACAGCATCCGGATGACGACCACGACGATGAACGGGATGACCGCCACCCACGAGTTGCCACCACCGGCGTAGACGTGCACGTCCGTCAGTGTACGACCGCACCCTCCGGCGCGTCCCTCGCCCCCGGGTCGGTCGGGCCCCGTCAGTCCCGGGGCGACATCCGCTCGAGCGTCGCCGCCATCTGCCGGTGCACGGCGTCGACCGCCTGCAGCGGTCGGATCATCACCCGGAACTCCACGATGCGGCCGACCTCGTTGCAGCGGATGATGTCGACCCCGTTGACGTACCGGCCGTCGATGGTGGTCTCGAACTCGAGGACGGCCGTATCACCGTCGAGCACCTGCTTCGTGTAGTGGAACCCCCCGCCACCCGAGGACGCCGACGTCGGGGTGCCGGCCTCCGCGTCACCGGGCAGGGCCACCGCGGCGGCCTGCAGGTACCGCGTCGTCACGGCCTTGCCCACCTGCGGCGTGTACACGATCGGTGAATAGAACACGACGTCGTCGTCGAGGAGGCTGTCGAGTCCGCCGGGGAGGTCGCCCCGCAGGTGCCGGTGCCACTGCTCGACCACGTGCTCGATCATCGCCGTCAGGCCCCGGCGCACCAGGTACTCCGTCTGGCGCTCNNTGCTCGACCACGTGCTCGATCACCGTCGTCCCCCGTCCGCGCCCGCCGGGTGCGGACGGGTCCGACGGTAGCGCGCCGCCCGTCACCTGGCGACGTCGGCGAGCAGCGACTCGAAGACCGAGACCCCCCAGTCGTGGGCCCGCCGGCCCTCACCCGACATCAGCCGGTTCGCGCGGGTCACGAGGAAGCTCCGGGGCGCCGCCACCTCGTGGTAGCCGTGGTGACGCAGCCGCCGGCTGATGCCCATCGACGCCCGCCCCGTCACGAGCTCCGGACCCTCGAGACGGGTGTCGAACGCCGCCGCCGCGATGCCGCCGNNAGCCGCCGACCCACCCCGACAGACGGAACCAGTCGCGCAGCCCCGGCCCGGGGACGTCCGGACCGAGCGACGTCTCCGCGTCACCCGCCGGGTCGGCCACGCCGCTCTGGCGTGTGGCCCGGGTGGACAGGCCGTGGAGATGGGTGGGACCGCCGACGAGTACGAGGTCGGCCCCCTCGGTCACACCCGCGTCGGCGTCCTCCGCCCGCACGACCACGACCTCGCCGTGCTCCCGGGCCACGTCCGCCAACTCGTCCGCCACCAGTTGCGTGCTGCCGTACACCGACTCATAGATGATCACGGTCCTCATGTCATTCACCTCCGGTTCCCAGCGTGGTCCCGGGGCATCGCGGTTTGTAGAGGACAACGGCCTCACCTGGGTGTACGCGGCCCGCAGGGGTCCGGTCAGCGGTGCAGGACGATGCCGAAGACGAGGCCGCCGACCGCCACCAGGAGGGTGCCCGCCGTCACCAGTCCGAAGGCCTTCCGGCCGTCGAGTCCGTGGGGCTCCATGGACAGGTGGAGATCGCGGGACAGGCGCATGCCGACGAGCCACACCAGGCCCCCCACGCCGACCAGGGTGAGGGCGACGACCTCGAGCCACCCGCTCAGCGACCACACCCGGCGGGCCAGGACACCCAGGGCGACGAGCAGCGCCAGACCGGTGCGGCCCCACGCCAGCTCCGTCCGCTCGGGCGAGAGTCCCTCGTCCCACACCTCGCCGAGCCTCGTGGTGTCGTCGTCCGCCATGGTCAGGCCTATTTCGAGCCGATGGCGACGAGGACGATGCCCAACACGGCGACGACGCCGATCCCGATGGACAGGACCAACGACATGTGCGACCGCGGCAGCGGCTCATGGCGCCGCATGGCCCGCTCGTTCAGCCGCCACTGCCGGAAGCTGGTGAACGCCACCAGCGCCCCCAGCGCGATCAACGGGATGCCGAGCAGGTGCCGGCCACCCCGGACGTTGAATTCGGGCAGGAGCTGGGTGGCCGCCACGCCGGTGGCGATCAGGGCCAGCGCCGTCCGGTTCCAGGCCAGGAAGGTGCGCTCGTTGGCGTAGGTGAAGCGGACGTCCGGCTCGGACTCGGCCGCGTCCTGCCCCTCGGGGTCCCTGCTCATCTGCGAGTCACCGTGCCGCAGCCTACTGAACGGCCGGGCCGACCTCGACGGAGGTGAGGTCCTCGGACAGCACCACCGTGCCGTCGAACTCGCCCTCCGCCTGGTCGATCCACTCCTGACCGGCGCCGGGCCGGACGGCGGGGACCATGTGGGTGAGCACCAGCGTGCCCACACCGTTGCGGGCCGCGGTCCGCGCCGCGTCGGGCACCGACGAGTGGTAGTCGAGCACGTCGAGCAGGCGGGGCAGGCCCAGCGCCTCGATCTGGTCGCGTCGGACGACCGTGTGCACCAGGACGTCGGCCCCGGCGCACAGCCGGTCGAGACCGTCGCAGGGCACGGTGTCCCCGGCGATGACCACCGACGCGCCCCCGTCGTCGATGCGGTAGCCGACGGTGGGGTGCACCGGGGCATGGTCGGTGGGGCCGGCCGTCACCCGGACCGCACCCTCCTCGAACACCACGCCCCCGGTCACGTCGGTGGCCACGGTGGCGGGCCGCCAGTCGAGGTCCTCGTGGTGGGCCAGCCGGTAGCCGATGTCGGGCTCGAGCATGGCCTCGGTGGCGGCTACGAGCGCGGCCGTGCCCACGGGGCCGTACACGGAGAGCGGGTTCGGGGTGAACGACATCGCCCACCGGGTGGTGATGACGTCGTTGAGGTCGGTGATGTGGTCGCTGTGCAGATGGGTGAGGAAGACGGCCCGGAACGCCACGGGGCCCGACTGCGCGGCCGTGGCCCGCATCGACACGCCGCGGCCGGCGTCGAACAGCAGGTCCCCGACCGAGGTGCGGACGAGCGTGGACGGTCCGGCCCGGTCGGGTGACGGGATGGGACTGCCGCTCCCCAGGATCACTACCTGCATGACGACACTCCTCGCTCGCACCGCACGGTTCTGGCAGAGTCTATGACAGGTTCGTGGCCGGCGCCGCCCGCTCGGGCCCATGCCGGCTCGCTACCCTGACGCCGTGGCCTTCTACCGCGAACAGGTCGTCCCCCGGCTGGTGGCGCTGACCTGCGGGGCCAGGGGACTGGACGGTCTGCGCTCCCGGACGGCGGTCGGCCTCCGCGGACGCGTCGTCGAGCTCGGCTTCGGCTCCGGGTTCAACGTCCCCCACTATCCGGACGACGTCGAACGCATCCTGGCGGTGGAACCGTCGGCCACCGCCTTCCGGATGGCGGGTGGCCGCATCGGCGCCTCGACGGTGCCGGTGGAGCAGGTCGGCCTCGACGGTCGGACACTCCCCCTGGACGACGCCAGCTGCGACGCCGCGCTCTGCACGTTCGCGCTCTGCACGATCCCCGATGTCGAGGTGGCACTGGCCGAGCTGCGGCGGGTGCTCCGTCCCGGTGCACGGTTCCACTTCCTCGAACACGGCCTGGCCCCGGACGCCCGGGTGGCGGCCTTCCAGCACCGGATGGAGCCCCTGCAGCGCCGGGTCGCCGACGGGTGCCACCTGACGCGTGACCCGGTGGCGCTGGCCGGTGGCGCCGGCTTCGTCGTGGAAGAGCTCGACCAGCACTACGGCGTGGGACCGAAGGCCTGGGTCTACCTGACCCGCGCCGTGGCGGTCCGGGCATGACCGACGAGCTGGCCGACCGGGTCGGTCGCCTCGAACAGCGGCTCGACCGCGCCGAGTCGGTCCTCGCCCTCCACGACCTGAAGGCCCGCTACGGCGAGCTCGTCGATGCCCGGTTCACCCGGGGTGCACCGGTGGCTCCGGACCTGCTCGGCGACCGGGCACGCCGCGCCGCCGCCCTGTTCACCGAGGACGGGGTGTGGGACGCCGGCCCCGCCCTCGGCGTGGCCCGGGGCCGGGACGAGATCGCCGCGCGGCTGGCCGCGCCCACGCTGGTGTTCTCGCGCCACCTGTTCGTGAAGCCGCGCCTCGAGGTGGACGGCGACCGGGCCACGGGCCGGTGGGACCTGCTCAGCCCGTGCACCCGGCCCGACGGGACCTCGCTGTGGATGGCCGGCTACGAGGACGACGTCTACGCCCGGGTCGACGGTGTCTGGCTGCACCGCTCCATGACCCTCACCACGGTGTTCATCTCCCCCGCCGGAACGGGGTGGCCCCGGATCCTGGCCTGAGCGGGGCCGCCGGAAGGGCCGGGGGCACCGGCGCACGCCGCCCCCGACAGCACGACGCCCGATGGGCCACGGGCGGGTGGCTCACCGGGCGTCGTGCCGGGGGGGAGGGCGGTCAGGCGGGGGGGCCGACCGCCAGTGTCACCGCGGTGTTGTGGGAGTCGCCCGAGGAGTCGGTCCACTGCAGGTGGACGACGTCGCCTGGGTGGTGCGGCTCGAGTGCGTTGGACAGGTCCGAGGACGTGTTGACCGGGGAGTTGTCGACCCCGGTGATGACGTCGCCCTGGGACAGGCCGGCCGAGGCGCCGGGCGAGCCGGGCAGGGTGCCGCCGACCACGGCGCCCTCCGTCGACGAGCCGCCCGAGCCGGGCAGGAAGGAGCCCGAGCCGGTGGACGAGGAGTCCTGCACCTGCACCCCGAGGAAGCCGGTGGCGCCGATGTGGATGGTCGAGCTGGCCCGGCCCCTCTCGATGCTCTTGGCCACCGACAGGGCGGTGCCGATCGGGATGGCGTAGGCCTGGGCCGTGCCCCCGAGGCCGGTCGACCCGGTCGAGGCGGCGGTGTCCATGCCGACCACCTTGCCCTCGGCGTCGACGAGGGCCCCACCCGAGTCGCCGGGCTGGATGTCGCAGTTCGTCTCGATGAGGCCGGTCAGGTTCTCCGAGTTGCCGCCACCGCTGTCGCTGGCGGTGATCGACTGGTTCAGCGACTGGACGGAGCCGCCGGCCGAACTCGGCGTGCCGCCGGTGCCGCCGGCGTTGCCGACGCCGACCACGCCTTCGCCGACCGCCGGCTGCGACGGCGCGATCTGGGCCGTCTGGAGGCCGGACGCCCCCACCAGCTGGATCACGGCGACGTCACCCGTGCGGTCGTAGCCGACCACGTTGGCCTTGTAGGTCTGCTTGTTGCCGATGTCGGTGACGCTGATGCTGGTGGCGCCGTCGATCACGTGGTTGTTGGTGAGGATCTCGCCGTTCGAGGTGAGGACGATGCCGGTGCCGGCCGCCTGCTCGGACTCGTAGCTGAGGTTCGTGTTGATGTCCACCAGCGCGGGCGAGATCTTGGCGGCCACCCCCGTCACGTCGGACGGGGCCCCGGCACCGGTGGTGGCGCTGCCCGAGCCGCTCGAGCCGGAGCTGCCGCTGCCCCCGTCGCCGGATCCGAAGGGGAAGGTGCTGCCGCCGCTCGACCCGGAGCCGCTCGACCCGTTCGACGGGCTCTGGGCGGAGGCGGTGGTGTCGGTCGGCCAGGTGGCGTGCCCGATGGTGGCCCCCAGCAGCAGGGCCACCACGGCCACCAGGGAGGCGATGACCGCGACCTGGCCCTTGTGGTTGGCGGGCTTCGCCGAGGTCGGCGGCGGCGTCGGGTAGTAGCCGTAGGGGGACGGAGGCCACGTCGTCGGCGGCTGTCCTCCACCCACGCCGGCACCCCAACCGCCGGGGGCCGGTACCGGTGCGGGTCCTGACGGTCCCCATCCCGGGGCGGCCAGCGCACCCCAGGTGCCGGGGGCGGGGGGCGGGGCGGGGGCCCAGGGGTTGGCGGGGGGCGGGTAGGCCCCCGCCGGGTACAGGTCGTCACCGGCCACCGTCACCGGCTGGCCGGGGTAGGGCGACGGGGTGGGCGGCCCGGTGCGCGGCACCGGTTGGGTGAGCGGGTGCTGCTGGGTCACCGCCGGGTCGGCCGCCGACGGCGCCACCGGGGGGACCGGCTCGGTCGGCGATGTGGGCGCAGCGGCCTCCCACGGGCCCTGCTCGGCGCCCTGCTCGTCATTCGGGTACTCGTTCATCTCGTCCTACCTCCGGGCTGACACGACCTTCGTGACAACGTCACCCGACCATTGGACCGTCCGTCCCTAAGCCGTGGGTGAGCGGAACATATGAATTCCGTAAGGAACCCGGAACCCGCCGTCGGGGACGCGGGTCGCGTCACCCTCCGGGCGCGGTCACGGTCACCACGTCGCCGTCACGGGAGGACCTCCAGCCGTCGTGGGCGAAGCTGTCGGCGGCCGCCAGCCCACCGTCGAGCAGGGCGCGGGCCAGCCGGCCCTTGGCCGTCTTGGCCTCGTGACCCACGGCCCGGTGGCCGTCGGGGCCGACGAACCGGACGCGCAGCACGCGGGCGACCCCATCCAGGCCCGTCAGGTCGAGCGCGTGGGCGTGCTCGGCCGGCAGGAGGTCGACGACGACCCGACCGCGCGCCCGGGCGACCAGGGCCGGGGTGATCGACGGGCGCCAGAAGGTCGACAGCCGGCCGAGCCGGCCGAGGGAGACCAGGAACTTGAGCCGGTAGTCGGCCACCGGGTCGGCCGCCGTGGTCAGACCGTAGAGCGCCGAAGGGACGAGGACCCGCCGTCGGTCCGCCGCGGTCAGCGTCGCCGGATCGAGGCCGGCCCACACCACACCGGAGTAGCGCCGCCACGCCGGCAGCACCGGTGCCGTGCCGTCCACCAGCTCGGCGGTGGCCGCCAACGCCCGGTCGAGCAGTTCACCGCGCACGCCGAGGACCGATGCACGCGTGGCGGCGTCCGGCCGGCGGACCGCCCGACCCAGCTCGGCCAGCACGGCGGCGCGCGGGCCGGCCAGCTCGTCGGCGAAGGAGTCGGGTCGTCCGGCCCGGCGCCCGCCGGCGGCCTTCCCCTCGGACGGAGGCACGAGGAGCAGGGGCGGGCGCGGCACGGAGGTGCACCGTAGCGGTCCCGCCCGCGTGCTCCTCCGTCCGGACGCCCCGCCGGCGGCCCGTGCCCACGGGGGCGGCGGCGTCAGAGGACGGGCACGAGCTCCCGGACGCGGTAACCCTCCGGGGCCGCGGCCAGCAGCGCCTCGACGGTGGCGTCGTCGAGCAGTCCGGCCTGCGAACCGACCTGCTGGACCACCCGCATCGAGTTGACGGGCGCCCGTGCCATGGCGCGGTCCAGGGGGAGCCCGGCGGCGACGCCGGCCACCAGGGTCCCGGCGAAGGCGTCGCCCGCCCCGGTCCGGTCGACCACCGGGCCGTCGTCCGGGAACACGGGCACCGCGTAGCGTGCCGACCCGTCCGAGCCGAAGGCACCGGCCGAGCCGTCGGTGATGACGACCTGGTCGGGACCGAGCGCCAGCATGGCGTCGAGCAGCCGGACGGGGTCCTCGCTCGGGTGCCCACCGGTCAGCGCGGCGGCCTCCTCCCGGTTGCAGACCACCAGTGAGGCGCGCCGGAAGAGGCGACCGAGAGCCGGGGCGCCCCGGGCGATCTGGAGGGTGCCGGGCTCGAAGGCCAGCGAGACCTGGGGCTCCGAATCCAGCCAGTCGACGATCTGGTCCTCGTAGGCGTGCGAGTCGGTGCCGACCGAGGAGAGGTACAGCCACGAGGGGACCTCGGCGGGCCGGAGGTGCGGCCAGTGGCAGTCGTGCTGCTCGTGGTGGACCAGGATCGTCCGCTCGTGCCCGACCCGGAGCACGAAATTCCGGTTGGTCGGGACCGCCGGGTCCGGCCGCACCAGCGAGGCGTCGACGCCTTCGGCCCGCAGTGCGGAGACGGCGCCCCGCCCCTGTCCGTCGTCTCCGACGTAGGCCACCAGCGCGGTGCGCAGTCCGAGTCGGGCACAGGCCACCGCGGCATTGGCGGAATTGCCGCCGGCCGGCACGATGGTCGTCACCTCGCACGAGACCTTGGCCCCGAACGGCAGGACCAGGCGTCGGGACTCGGGACCCTGCTCGATGGTGACGGCGTCGTCGGCCAACGTCAGGTACTGATCGACGGCGACGTCGCCGACGAACACGATGTCGAAGCGCTCGCCGGTGATTGCGTTTGGGGACACGTAGCCTCCTCGTGGGTCCTCGGGCCATTCTTCCGCGCCTCGCGTGCCTGGCACAGGGTCGTTCGGCCCTGCTCGTCCGGCCGGAGGGGCCGCCCGCCCGGCGACGGCGCCCGGACTCCCGCCGGACGGCGTCAGGCGACGGGCGGGACCCAGTCCGGGTCGATCTCGAAATACTCGACGGCCAGCGCCTCGAGGCCGATGGCGAACAGGGTCCACTCCTGCATCGACGCACCGGGCCCGGTCGGTCGTTCGATGACGTCCAGGTCCTCGGCCCCGACCTGACGCAGTGCGCAGCCCTCCACCAGGGCCCCGGTCGAGACCGTGAACTGCCGCAGGGTGAGCGGGGCACGGGGCCGCAGGCCCAGCAACGGCAGGAATGCGCCGTGCATCGCCATCCACAGGTCCGTGCCGCGCAGGTAGCCCTCGACCAGGGCGTCCCGGATGCGGCGGGTGGCCGGGCTCGGCGTGGACGTCGCCGCCAGGACCCAGACCCCGACCCACAGCGCCCACTGCGGCGAGTCCACCACGGTCCGGAACGCCGTCCGGCCGGCGATCCTGCAGATCTCGCGCATCGTCCGCAACCGTGCGTCGGGGGAGGACACGTCCAGGTCACCGAGCACCGCCCCGAGCGCTTCGAACGTGGCATCCAGCTCCCCCGCGGAGTCGCCCGCCACCGCCACCTCCGCCAGTACGTCGGCCTGGTAGTCGGCCTGGTTCTCCCAGACCCGGCGGATGACCGAGGCGTTCGTCACCCGGATACCGGTGTCGGTCTCCACCCGGGCCAGGACCCGCTTGAACGTGAGGTCGCCCACGGCGATCCCGAGGCCCTCTTCCCGGAGGATCGCCAGTCCGGCGGTCATCAGGAGGGCTCGGAGTTCCTCCTTGCTGCGCCGCGGCCGTCGGCCGTCACCCCTCGTCTCCACGCCTCCATGCTCGCAGATGGACCCGGGAACGGCGCCGCGAGTACACAAAGGCAACAGGTATTGCAATCTCCAGTTGCATTCTGCCACTCCGAGGTGCAGACTTGGACGAAACGGGTGGCGGATCACCCGGGACCTGGCGGACCCGGGAGTCGAGGGGCGGCGGGCATCCGGCGGTGGCCGGGTGTCCGCACCCTGACCCGACGGTCGGTGGCGGGCAGCAGGAGGCGGACATGGCGGCAGTACGGCAGGGCGACGTTCCCGTCCAGGGGTGGTCGCCTGGGAGCGCGCCCACGGAAGCCCCCGGACGGCACCCCACGGACGACCGGGCCCCCCGCGGGCACTCCCCGACCGTCGTCGACCCGGCCGGCACCGGCACCCCGGCCTTCGCCGCCCCCGGCCTGGTCCTCCTGGCCGCCGTCGCCGTGTATGCGGGCTACCACTGGCTCCGCCTGATCCCCAGCGGCGCGCCCCGGCCGACGGCGATCGTCCTCACGGTGGCCGTCGTGCCGGCCACCTACGCCCTCACCCGGCACCTGTCCGGCCGCGCCACCGGTCGGGTCCGTTCGGTGGCGCGGAGCTGTGCCGTCCTGCTGCCCGCCCTCTGGATCGTGCTGCTCGTCGTCCACCGCGGCGTCGTGGCCGACGTGCTGGGTGTCGTCTCCCTCGCCCTGGCGCTCTCGTCGGTGGCCCTGGCGGTGCTCGCCGAGACCGGCGAACACCGCCGCACCGGCCCCTACTGACCGCCACCGGCGGCTGGCCGCCCCCCGACCAGCCGCCGGTGGACAGGGTCGCCCCGGCTCTCTATCGTCAGACGGGTTGACAGAAGATTCCCGGTGGAGCACCACCCAGGCCGGTGCTCCTCCACGACCCGAGGACGTCCCCCATGCAGCAGTTCGAACCGTTCGACGGCGTGATCGGCCGGACCGAGGCGGAATCGGAGCCCTGGTGGCCCGTCCCGCCCCATCCCGGCCCCGACGCCCCGAACGTGGTCGTCATCCTGCTCGACGACACCGGGTTCTCCCATTTCGGCTGCTACGGCTCCGAGCTCGCCACACCCCACATCGACGGCCTGGCCGCCGACGGGATCCGCTACTCCAACTTCCACGTCACGCCGCTGTGCTCACCCACCCGTGCCGCGCTGCTCACGGGTCGCAACCACCACACCGTGGGCATGCGGGCCATCTCCAACTTCGACAGCGGCTACCCCCACATGCGCGGGCAGATCACCCATCACGCCACCACGATGGCCGAGGTGCTGCGGGACGAGGGGTACGCCACGTTCGCGGTCGGCAAGTGGCACCTCACGGCCATGGAGAATGCGTCGGCCGCCGGGCCCTTCGACCAGTGGCCGCTGCAGCGCGGCTTCGACCGCTTCTACGGGTTCCTCGAAGGGGAGACCGACCAGTTCTCCCCCGATCTGGTCCATGACAACCACCACGTGGAGCCCCCGACGACCCCGGACGGGCGATACCACCTGAGCGAGGACCTGATCGACCACGCCATCGGGTTCGTCCACGACTCGGTGTCGATCCGGCCGGACCGGCCCTTCTTCACCTACCTGGCCTTCGGCGCCATGCACGCGCCCCACCAGGCTCCCGCCGAGTACCTCGACAGGTGGCGCGGCCGGTTCGACGAGGGGTGGGACGTCGCCCGCCAACGGTGGTTCGACCGGCAGGTCGAGATGGGGCTCCTACCCCCGGACACGGAGCTCGCCCCCCGCAACCCCGGCGTCGAGCCGTGGGACTCGCTGCCCGAGAACCAACGGCGGCTGGCGGCCCGCCTCCAGGAGGCGTTCGCCGCCTTCCTCGAGCACACCGACGCCCAGATCGGCCGCTTCCTCACGGACCTCGAGGAACTCGGCGTGCTCGACGACACCATCGTCCTGCTGCTGTCGGACAACGGCGCCAGCCAGGAGGGCGGCGAGTTCGGCGTCATGCACGAGATGAAGTACTTCAACATGAT
>PMFY01000324.1 GCA_003157945.1 Acidimicrobiaceae bacterium
GCCGAGCTGGTGCCGGCCGTGGTGACGATGCCGACGGTGGCGACGCTCAGGGCGATCGCCCCGGCCGCCACAAGAGTTGTCAGAGACTTCCTACGCATGTGATTCCCCCTGGGTAAGGATCCGTTCGGTCCGACGCTTGCCGGGCCACCCGGAAAACGTAGCCCACACCCCCGTTTCGCAGAGGTACCCGACACGTAATGGTCACTCCCCGTTCACCTTCGAAAACGATCGGTCACGGTGCGTGGCGATGAGGTCGGATCCGGAGTCCTGTCAGACGTGGTGGACGACCCAGGTGACGCCCTGGAACGCCCGGTACCCGAGGTAGATCACCGTGGCCACGGCCAGGAACTTGAACCACCACGGCGATTTCCGGTGCGCCAGCGGCTCGGAGCCGCAGGTCGGGCAGTGCCCGTCCTCGGTCAGGTCGGTCTCCTCGAGCTGCTGGTCGCATTGCTCACACCAGGGCACGGCCTACTCCCCCGGCCCACGGACCCCCCACGCGCGCCCTCATCGCTTCCGCCCCCCGCCACCGTTCGCGCCCTTGGCCCGGACCCGGATCTTGATGGGGGTCGGGCCGAGCTCGAACCGCTCCCGCAGGCCCCGCTCGACGTAGCGCAGGTAGGTCGGCTGGAGGCGGCCGTTGGTGAACAGGGTGAACGTCGGCGGATCGTTGGCGCCCTGCACCCCGTACTGGATCCGCGCCCCGACTGGGGGGTGGGCCATCTGGATGGACTTGAGCGCCCGGTTCAGCTCCGCGGTCGGGATCCGCGAGTGGTACGCCTCCTCGGCGGCGGCGACGGCCGGGAGGATGTGGTGCACCCCGAGCCCGGACAGGGCGCTGATCTTGAGCACCGGGGCCTCGCCCAGGAAGGCCAGCCGGTCACCCACGTCGGCCAGGATGCCCACCCGGTCGTCGGTGGGCACGAGCTCCCACTTGTTGAGGACCACGACCACCGGGCAGCCCGCCGCGCCGATGCGCTCGGCCAACCGCTGGTCCTGATGGGTGATGCCGGCGGTGGCGTCGATGACCAGGAGCGCGATGTCCGCACCGTCCAGCGCGTCGAGGGCCCGCAGCACCGAGAAGTACTCGGTTCCCCGCTCGGTGCGGGACTTGCGGCGCATGCCGGCGGTGTCGATGAAGCACACCGTGCCCTCGGGGGTCTCGACGATGGTGTCCACCGAGTCACGGGTCGTGCCCGGCGCGTCGTGGGTGACCGACCGCTCGTCGCCCACCAACCGGTTGAACAGCGTCGACTTGCCGACGTTGGGCCGGCCCACCAGGGCGACACGCGGCACGTCGGATCCGGTGGTGGCGGCCGAGGCGGCCACCAGGTCGACGAGGCCGTCGTCGTCCACCGGGGCCGCCTCGCTGGGCTCCGGCTCCGCATCGCCCGGCAACAGGGTGACGACGTCGTCGAGCAGGTCGCCGGTGCCNNCGACCGTGGAGGGCGCTGACCGGCCAGGGGTCACCCAGGCCCAGCGAGAGCGCGTCCCACGCGTCGGCCTCGCGCTGGTCCGAGTCGACCTTGTTGACCACGACCCGCACGGGTCGGCGCGACTTCTTCAGCACGCGGGCCACGGCGAGGTCCTCGTCGGTCAGGCCGACGGTGACGTCGACCACGAAGAGGATCACGTCCGCCTCGGCGATGGCCCGCTCCGACTGGGCGCTCACCTGGGCGTCGAGCGGGTCGTCGGTGGACAGCCAGCCACCGGTGTCGACGATGGTGAAGTGGTGGCCGCACCACTCGGCGTCGAGCTCCTTGCGGTCCCGGGTGACGCCCGGTCGCTCCTCCACCACCGCCGCCCGACGACCGACGATGCGGTTGACCAGGGTCGACTTGCCGACGTTGGGGCGGCCGGCCACCACCACCAGGGGCAGGGTCCGGGCGGACGACGGTCGGGTGACGGTGGTCATCGTGGTGCTCCGAGGGTGACGGCCACGCGCGCCGGGGCGGCGGGCGGGGCGGATGGGGTGGCGGCGGCTCCGGTGCCGTCGAGGGCGCGCCGCAACGACAGCCCGTCGGTGGGCACGACCTCGACCGGGCGGGGCAGGTCGGCGAGGGTCAGGTCGTCGAGGAAGCGGCCCTCGGAGAGGCAGGAGTCGGGCAGCAGGTAGCGGTGGCCCTCGGGCTGGTCGGCGAGCACGGCGGTGAGGTCCGTGCCGGTCAGCAGTCCCGACACGCCGATGTTGCCGCCGAAGAAGTGGTTGGTCACCGGCACCAGCCGGATGTCGTCCCGGCCGAGGGAGTCGATCAGGGGCGCGAGCACCCTGGCACCGTACTCACCGGTGAGGATGGCCACGGGGCGGTCCGTGGGCCCCTTCCCCGCCCCTGCGTGCCCGTCGCCGGCGGCCAGACGTTGGGCCCGGTAGCCGGACGCCGGGGCTCCGTCCACCGCGGCGAAGAAGCCGGGACGGACCCCGAGGGCGGCGTGCTCGTCGCCGCCGAAGGCCGCCTCGAAGGCGCGGGCCATGCCGAGGCCGTTCTCGTGCTGGGGGAACCCCTCGTAGGTGGCGGCCGGCGGGAAGGGGCGCTCGGCCATGAGGTAGTACTCGTCCGCGGCGTACACCATCCGTCGGCCGATGGACCCGAGGAACGTGGACTGCCACCGCCCGACGAGGTCGCAGACGGCCGCCGCCTCGTCGACGGTGTGGGGGCGCATGGCGTCCTCGTGGGAGAACGTGCTGACCCCGAGCGGTACGCAGGCCACGGTGGCGAGCTGCGGATACCGGTCGAGCACCCCGGCGAGGGTGTCCTCCAACACGGCACCGTCGTTGCGGCCGGGACAGACGACGATCTGGCCGTGGACCTCGATGCCCCCGTCGAGCAGCGCGCCGAGCCAGCGCAGACTGGTGGCCCCCCGCCGGTTGCGCAGCAGGCCGGCGCGGACCTCGGGGTCGGTGGCGTGGATCGACACGAAGAGGGGGCTCAGCCGCTCGGTCAGCACCCGCTCGAGGTCCATCTCGGTGAACCGGGTGAGGGTGGTGAAGTTCCCGTAGAGGAAGGACAGCCGGTAGTCGTCGTCCTTCATCGAGAGACTGCGGCGCATGCCTTTGGGCAGCTGATGGATGAAGCAGAACTCGCAGTGGTTGTCGCAGGTCCGGACGCGGTCGAAGACCGCCGACGAGACCTCGATGCCGAGGGGTTCGCCGGCCTCCTTGCGGACCGCCACCGGGAAGGGGTCCGCCACCCCGCGACGGCGGACGACGAGGTCCAGTTCGGGCTCGTCCACCAGGAGGCTGTACTCGATGACGTCACGGGGCGAGCGACCGTTGAGCGAGAGGAGCTCATCACCGGAGCGGAGTCCGGACAGCGCGGCCGGAGACGTGGCGGTGACGGCGACGACCTTGGGCGCCGTCGTCACCCGGGGCGCCGACATGCCCCCAGGCTACCCGCTCCCACCTGGGCTTCCGGCGGCACCCGGCCCGGCGGCCGGCCGCGGGCCCGCACTCGGTCGGACGGGTGGGTCCCGGTAGCCTGGACCCCGTGACGGTCGACCGAGTCCTCCTGGCCGAGCCCCGCGGCTTCTGTGCCGGGGTGGAGAAGGCCATCAAGGCCCTCGCCTGGATGGTGCGCGTCTTCGAGCCGCCGGTCTACTGCTACCACGAGATCGTCCACAACCGGCACGTCGTGGACCAGTTCGTGGCCCAGGGCGTGGTGTTCGTCGACGACGTGTCCGAGGTGCCCCCCGGTGCCCCGTTGATGCTGTCGGCCCACGGCTCGGCGCCCGAGGTGGTCGACCGGGCCCGCACCGACGGCCGGGTGGTGGTCGACGCCGTCTGCCCCCTGGTGACCAAGGTCCACCACGAGCTGAAGGTCCGGGCCCGCAAGGGGTACACGGTCCTCTACGTGGGGCACCACGGGCACGAGGAGGCGGTAGGCACCATGGCCGTCGCTCCCGAGGCGGTGCGGCTGCTCGAGCGCGCCGAGGACGTGGACGCCCTGGATCTGCGCCCGGCCGCCGGGGAGGACGAGCCGACGGTCGCCCTCCTGGCCCAGACGACGCTCAGCCATGACGAGTGGGCCGGGATCGTCGCCCGGGCCCGGGAGCGGTTCCCGGAGCTGTGGATGCCGAACCGCAGCGACCTGTGCTTCGCCACCACCAACCGTCAGGCGGCCCTCAAGGCCCTGGCCGGGAGGTGCGACGCGGTGGTGGTGATCGGTTCGGAGAACTCCTCCAACACGGTGGCCCTGACCAAGGTGGCGACGGCGTTCGGCTGCCCGCGGGTCGTCCGGGTCAACGACGCCTCCGAGCTGCCCGACGACCTGCACGGCACGGTCGGGGTGACCGCCGGCGCGTCGGCGCCGGAGTCGCTGGTGGAGGCCGTCGTCGAACGCCTGGCACCCGTGCACGGCGTCGAGAGTGCCGCCGTCACCGTCGAAGAGGAGTACTTCCCCCCGCCACCCGAGTTGCGCGACCTGCTGCGGGGGCTCGAGGCGGCCCTCGCCCTGCTGAACGGCGCACCCGGGTCCGATGCACCCGCCCGGAGGGTGCTGGGCGACGACCGGTCCACAGCGGCGGCCGATGTCCTGGAGGGGATCGCCCAACCGGCCTGACGGCCTCCGGGCGATCGTGGACGACGGAAGAGTCCCTGCAACGGGTACGTGGCCGCCTCTGGCGCAATTTTGGCGCGAGACTGTAACAATGACCAACTCGTTCACCAGCATGGACACCTCCACGGCCGAGCAGTGGGGTGTCATCGGGACCGCGACGGCCGCCAACCAGGGTCGGGTCGCCGACCGGGTGCTGGCCATGCTCGAGTCGCTCTCCGACGTGGTCGACGGGTTCGCGGTGGATCAGCTCACCCACAGCCTGCAGACCGCCACCCGGGCCGAGCGGGCCGGGGCGGACGACGAGGTGGTCGTGGCGTCCCTCTGTCACGACATCGGCAAGGCCGTCTCGGTGCCCAACCACCCGCGGATCGCCGCGGAGATCCTGCGCCCCTACGTCCGGTCCGAGGTGACCGAGGCCATCCTCTACCACCAGGACTTCCAGGGCCGGCACTACTTCCACCACTTCGACATGGACCCGAACCTGCGCGACAACTACCGGGACATGCCCTGGTACGACCTCGCCGAGCGCTTCGCCGACGAGTGGGACCAGACGAGCTTCGACCCCGACTACCC
>PMFY01000292.1 GCA_003157945.1 Acidimicrobiaceae bacterium
CGTCGGGCCGCTCGGGCTGGGCGAGGATGTAGGCCAGCGGCTTGCCGGTGTAGTTGAAGTAGGTGGCTCCGTAGTGCCGCACGTCCGCCAGCCACCCGGACGCCGTGAACCTCCGGGCGAGCCCCACCGAGGCGCCGACGACGACCGAGGGCGCCCAACCCACCATCACCGAATTGGAGTGGAACAGGGGCATCGACACGTAGCCGATGTCGTCGGGGCCGACGCCCATCATCTGGCCCATCCGGTTGCCCGTGACCAGGATCCGGCGCTGCGAGCAGATCACCGCCTTGGGTGCGGCCGCCGTGCCGCTGGTGAAGATGAGCGCCCAGGGCCGGTCGAGTCCGGCCTCGGCGTGGGGGTCGGCGTCGTCGACGTCCGCCAGCGCACCCTCGAGCGAGTCGCCCACCACCAGCACGTCGTCGAGCTCGTCGAGCACGGGGGCGATCAGGTCGTGGTGTCGCGGCTCGTAGACCACCAGACCGCAGTCGGTGTGGCTGACGTCGTGCAGCAGGTGGGCGCCGCTGCGGGTGTGGTTGACACCGACCACGGTGGCGCCGGCGAGGGCCGCACCGCCGAAGGCGAAGAGGTACTCCGGGATGTTGTCGAGGAGGACGCCGACGTGGAGCGGGCGCCCCGGACGCTGCCGGGCCAGGAAGAGATTGGCCCAACGGCAGGACTCCCGGTAGTACTCGGCGTGCGTCACCACCCGGTCCTCGAAGCGGATGGCGGCGCGGCCCCCGATGTCGGGGTCGTCGGCGTTGCGCCGCAGCAGCGCGGCCGCACTCTCGGCCGGTAGTGCGGCCTGGCCCAGGGCCGGGGCGTCGCCGACGGGAGGAGTGGTCATCGCCGGTGGTCCATGGTCGTCACATCACGTCCGTTCCGGCCAGCACCGAGCGCCGCAGCCCCGAGGCCAGGGCGCCGCGGTGGAAGGTGGCGTCGCCGAAGTCGATCTGCTCGAACTGGGCCCGCTTGATGAAGAGGTGCAGGTCGTGCTCCCANNCCAGGTGAAGCCGATCCCCCCGTGGACCTGCAGACCCGACGCCATCACCCGCTTGGAGGCGTCGGCGCACCAGACCTTGGCGGTGGAGGCCGCCATCTCCCAGCCCGGCTCGCCGACCGAGGCGGCCCAGGCCGCGTACCACGTGGCCGAGCGCATGCCCTCCACGTCCACCAGCATGTCGGCGCACCGGTGCTTGACGGCCTGGAAGCTGCCGATGGGTGCGCCGAACTGCACCCGGTCCTTGGCGTAGTCGGTGGCCAGTTCCAGGACGCGGCCGGCCCCGCCGAGCAGCTCGGCGGACGTCGCCAGCGCCCCGAGCGCACCCAGGCGGGCCGACGCCTCGGCCCCACCGAGGCGGACGGCCGGCGTGCCGTCGAGGTCGAGCCACGACAGGCTCCGGGTGACGTCCATGGCGGGCTCGGGAGCGGGACGCCCCGTTGCGGTCAGGTCGACCAGGAAGACGCCGTCGGGCACGACCACGACCGCCACGTCCGCGACGGCGGCGCCCTCGACCGGACCCAGCCGCCCGGTGAGGGTCACCTGCGTCCCGTCGCCGTCGCAGGCCACCGCGGCGTCCCGGCCCGACCAGGCCACGGCCGCGGTGACGGAGCCGTCGATGAGCGAGGCGACCAGACCGGGGTGCGTGTCGCCGTCGGCGAGTACGTCGAGCGCGAGCAGCTGGGGGGCGTACGGCACCGGTGCGGTGTGACGGCCGACCTCCTCGAGCAGCACGGCCGCCTCCACCCAGCCGAGCCCGAGGCCGCCGCGGGCCTCGGCGACGGCCACCCCCGGCCAGCCCTGCTCGGCCATGGCGGTCCAGAGCCGCGCGTCGAAGGGGGCCGTGTCCGCCAGGTGGGCCCGCACCTGCGCGGGTCCCGAATGACCGTCGAGGAACCGCCGGGCCTCCCCCTGGAGGGCGGCCTGGTCGACCGAGAGATCGAAGTCCATAGCTGGATAGTATGACCGCGATGCCGCTGTCCGAGGGGGGCCCGTGGAGCTGAGTCCGAGCCGCGCCGAGGCGGCGTTCCGGACCGACATCCGCTCGTGGCTCCAGGAGCACCTCCCCTGGGAGTACGGCAAGGGGCTGCCTCCGCGGTTCGACGACCTGGCCGACGAGGTCGCCTTCGGTCGTGGATGGCAGCACCAGCTGGCGTCCGACCGCTGGGTGGGCGTGACGTGGCCCGAGGCCTACGGTGGACGCGGGGCGGGGCCGACCGAGCACTTCATCGTGCAGGAGGAACTGGCCCGCGCCCGTGCCCCCGAACTGGTCGGGCGCATCGGGGTCAATCTGGCCGGTCCCACCCTCCTGGCCCACGGGACCGAGGCGCAGCGCCGGCGGTGGTTGCCCGGGATCCTCAGTGCGGACGAGCTCTGGTGCCAGCTGTTCAGCGAGCCCGGTGCCGGCAGCGACCTGGCCGGCGTCACCACCCGGGCCACGCCGGTGGACGGCGGATGGGTGCTGGACGGCCAGAAGGTGTGGACCTCCTATGCCCAGTTCGCCGACTGGGGGGTCTGCCTGGCCCGCTCGGACCCCGACGCCCCCAAGCACCGCGGGCTCTCCTACCTGGTGGTGGACATGCACGCCCCCGGGGTCGAGGTCCGGCCCCTGGTGCAGCTGACCGGGGAGGCCGAATTCAACGAGGTGTTCCTGGACGGCGTCTTCGTCCCCGCCGACCGGCTGATCGGGGCCGAGCACGACGGGTGGACGGTGGCCAACTCGACCCTCTCGCACGAGCGGGGGACCAACCCGCGCCAGCTGGTCATCCACATCCAGCTGCTGGAGGAGCTGCTCGCCCTGGCCGCCGAGGGCGCGGCGTTCGACGACGTCCGCCTCCGCCAGCGCCTGGCCCAGGCCTACGTCGAGGTCCGGATCTTCCAGCTCCACAACCTGCGCAGTGTCAGCCGGCTGGCCAAGGGGCTCGATCCCGGGCCGGAGGGAAGTGCCCTCAAGCTCTACTGGAGCGAGATGAGCAAGCGGATGCACGAGACGGCGATGGCGGTCCTCGGTGCCTCGGCGCCACTGTGGAAGGGCGCCCGACACGTCGCGGGGGACGGGAACTGGCAGCGCTCGTGGCTGTACTACCAGGCGTCGTCGGTGTGGGCCGGGACGAACGAGATCCAGCGGACCATACTGGGCGAGCGGGTGCTCGGCCTCCCCCGACCGGCCAGGTCCGGGACGGCGGCCGGAGGCCGCGGCGACCGGACGGACGAGACGAAAGGGGGCGTCGGTGCCCGAGGATGAACCGGTGGTGCTGTACGGGGTGCGTGGCCATGTCGCCACCATCACCATGAACCGGCCCGACGTGGCCAATGCGCAGGACACCGCGCTCATCGACGGCATCGACGCCTGCTTCGACCGGGCCGACGCCGACGACGAGGTGCGCGTGGTGGTGCTGGCCGGCAACGGTAAGCACTTCTCGTCGGGACACGACCTCAAGGCCCTGGTCGGCGACACCGAACCCGACGAGTGGCGCCTCATGCGCGCCACCCCCGAGGGGAAGTTCCGCCACGAGCAGGTCATGTACTTCGAGCGCTGCCAACGGATCTACCACTTCCGCAAGCCGACCATCGCCGCCGTCCAGGGGGCCTGCGTCGCCGCCGGGCTCATGCTGGCCTGCATGTGCGACCTGATCGTGGCCTCGGACGACGCCACCTTCCAGAATCCCGTCCTGCGGATGACCGGTGCCGGGGTCGAGCTGCTGGTCGAGCCGTGGGAGCTCGGGATCCGGAAGGCCAAGGAGTTCCT
>PMFY01000378.1 GCA_003157945.1 Acidimicrobiaceae bacterium
TTGACCCCACACTCGCCTGCAGGGGAACTCACGGCCGGACTCCGGCGGCGCCGACCGTCACCGGTCGGGCACCCAGCGGAGCCACTCGTGGCACGCGTCATCCCCTCTCCGCCCGCCCCCGACAGCCGGGGACGCCACGGGCAGGACTTACTCCTAAGCCGCACCATGCTCAGCAACCATGAGTTGCCTTACGTGGGTCGTTTCGCCTGCGACTGGCTTCGACTTGCAACCACAGACCCGCACGTCGCTCACACGCCGAGCATACGCCCGCAGATGGTGAAAGTTAACTGTTCGGTACGCAGTTCACCCTCCCGTCATCCAACCGAAACACGGGTGCAGATCGGTTGCCGGGCCTGAGGAGTGCGCCGACGGACGGGCGGAAGACGTCGGCAGGACCGTCCGGCAGGCGGGGACGCACGGGCAGGTGGGGTCTGTCGGCTGGGCCTGGACGCATCGCCACTCGGGGGGTCCGCCGCGGTGCGGCCTCCGCTCAGGCGCCGTCGCCGGCGGCCAGGACGTGCTTGATGTCGTCGACCACGGGAACGGGCCCGGGGTCGACCCCCTCGTGACAGGCGAGTTCGAGGGCCACCATGTCGCCCACCAGCGCCAGGTCGAGCAGCTGTGCCAGGTCGCCCTCACCGGAGGCCCGCACCTCGACCACGTCGGCCATGACTTCGCGGAGCGCCTCGGTCACCAGGTCGAACCGGCGGCTCACCTGGGGGTGCTCGGCGTCGTGGCGGAGGTTGACCAGCGTGATCAGCTGACGGGTGGCGTCGCCGTTCAGGCCCCAGCCGGCCACCTCGTTGTGGCCGAGCTCGGGGTGCACGTTCCAGAAGGCCGGCGACTTGGCCGACTCGTTGATCTGGCACTTCCATCGGAGGGCCGCCGCCGCACCCAGGTCCTGACTGCTGTGGACGAGCGGGATGGTCCTACCGATCCGCCGTGCCGTCTGCTCGGCCACGTTGCCGCTCCGCCCGAGCTGGTCGCGCCGGCGGGAGAGCTGGTCGACGGCCAGGTCGATCCACTGCTGCGCGCCGGGGAACAGCCCGATCGCCTCCAGGAGCACGAGCGGGGGCACGGCCATGGCACCGAGCGCCGTACGGGCCTCCGGGATCGACACCGGCACGGGCACCAGTGGCACGTCCCACTCACCCGACAGTCGCACGAGCTCGCCGCCACCGGACACCACCACGAGTGCCGCACCGGCCTCGTAGGCGGCGGTGGCCGCCTCGACGGTCTCCTCGGTGTCGCCGGAGAACGACACGGCCAGGACGAACGACCCGGTGCCGACGTAGTCCGGCGGAACGTACCCCTTCACCACGGTGACGGGCACCGGCATGAACGGTGCGGCCACCGCGGTGAGCACGTCCCCCACGAAGCCGCTGTCCCCCATCCCCAGCACGACCACGTTCTCGACGTCGTCGTGGGTGGGGAGTCCGTCGACGTCCCGGGCCGCCTCGGCGGCGGCCACCACCTGCTCGGGCAGCCCGAGTGTGGCGTCCCGGATCCCCCGGGAGTCGACGACCGCCGGCGAGGTCGTCACGCGCCGGCGGCTGCGCTCGTGGTGACCGCCCCGCCGGCCTCGGCCTTGGCGTTGAGGCGGGCGTCCTCGGTGGCGTCCACTGTCGTCGCCTCGTCGATCAGGAGCACCGGGATGCCGTCCCGCACCGGATAGGTGCGGTGCAGGCGGGGGTTGAACAGCACCTTCTCGTCGGCGAAGTACAGGAGCGGGCCCTTGTCCTCCGGGCACGCCAGCACCTGGATCAGCAGCGGGTCGAGCGTCATGTTTGGTCCTCTCTGGAAGTCGTGCGGGTCAGTCGATGGGGTACGGCGCCGCGCTCACGAGCCGAGCAGGCGGGCGATCGCCCCCTGCACCTCGGCCACCCGGGCGGCGCAGGCGACCTCGTCCGGTGCCTCGACGTTGAGGCGCAGGAGCGGCTCGGTGTTCGACGGACGCAGGTTGTACCACCAGTCGCCGCGGTCGACGGTCAGGCCGTCGAGACGGTCGACCGTGCCGAGCGCGCCGCCCGCGGCCTCGACCTCGGCCGCCATCAGCTCGACGGCGCCGGCGGGGTCGTCGACGACCGTGTTGATCTCGCCGGAGGCGGCATAACGCTTGAACGGGGCCAGCAGCTCCGACAGGGGCCTGCCGGTGACGCTGAGCAGCTCGAGCACCAGCATGGCGGCGATGATCCCGGAGTCGGCCCGGTAGTTGTCGCGGAAGTAGTAGTGCCCCGAGTGCTCCCCGCCGAAGACGGCGCCGGTCTCGGCCATCACCTGCTTGATGAAACTGTGACCGACCTTCGTGCGCACGCCGACGCCGCCCTTCTCGGCGATCACCTCGGGGACGACACGCGAGCAGATGCAGTTGTAGAGGACGGTGGCGCCGGGGTGCTTGTCGAGGAGGGACGAGGCCACCAGGGCCGTGGTCAGCGAGCCCGACACCGGCTCCGCCTGCTCGTCCACCAGGAAGACGCGGTCCGCGTCGCCGTCGAAGGCGAGGCCGACGTCGGCACCGGACTCCAGCACCAACTTCCGGAGCTCGACGAGGTTCTCGGGCTGGATCGGGTCGGCCGGATGGTTCGGGAAGTTGCCGTCCAGCTCGGGGAAGAGGATGTCCACCTCGAAGGGCAGGCCCTCGAAGACCTTGGGTGCCACCAGGCCGCCCATGCCGTTGGCCGTGTCCGCGGCCACCTTCAGGGGGCGCAGGACCGTCGTGTCGACGAACGAGCGCACATGGTCGGCGTAGGCGTCGAGGACCGAGCGCTGCTCGAGCGAGCCCAACGTGGCCGGGTCGGGCTCGGGTGGCCCGTCGACGGCCCACTCGTCGAGCAGCTGTTCCGCGGTGGCCTGGATCTCGGCGAGGCCGGTGTCGCGCCCGATCGGGCGTGCCCCCGACATGCAGAGCTTCAGGCCGTTGTACCTGGCCGGGTTGTGGGAGGCGGTGAACATCGCCCCCGGCGCGTCGAGGCTCCCGGCGGCGAAGTAGAGGAGGTCCGTCGAGGCGAGCCCGAGGTCCACCACGTCGGCGCCCTCGGAGCGCGCACCCAGGGCGAAGGACTCGGACAGCTCGACCCCGGACTCTCGCATGTCACGCGCGATGAGGATCGTCGGGGCCCCGGTGAACCGGGCGACGGCCACGCCGATGGCGCGGAACTGGAGGGCGTTGAGGTCATCGGGGACGACGCCCCGGATGTCGTACGCCTTGAAGACGTTGGTGAGGGAGGCCATGGCCGGCCCATCCTAGGCCAGGGCTCCGTGGCAGGATCTGGAGGTGACCGGAACCCCCGCCGTAGGCCCTGCGACCCCGGACGGGCGGCCTGCACCGGTCCGACCGCGGGCACTCCGCACCGTGTTCGCCGCCACCGTCCTGGCCGTCACCGTGGCCGTGGCGGTGGTCACCCCGGCGACGGCCGTCTCCCCCGCCGCCCGGACAACCGGGTCGGCGGGCGTCGCCGGGCGGCCCGTCGCCCTGCGGCCCGCGCCCCACACGGTCACGAGCGATCACCTGATCGTCGCCTCCGCATCCGGACCGACGGGCGGCGAACGACTGGTGGCGACCGACGGTGGGGTATTCGCCTTCGGTAGCGCCGGCTTCTTCGGCTCCATGGGCGGCACTCCGCTCAACCGGCCGGTGGTCGGGATGGCCGACACTCCCGACGGTCGCGGCTACTGGCTGG
>PMFY01000099.1 GCA_003157945.1 Acidimicrobiaceae bacterium
CGCATGGCCATCTTCGCCCGACGCCGAGAGGTCTCGGTCATGAAGCTCGTCGGCGCCACCAACTGGTTCATCCGGTTGCCGTTCATGGCCGAGGGGATGATCCAGGGCCTGCTCGGGGCCGGCGTGGCGGTGCTCGTCGTGCTCGCCCTCTACTGGGGCATCGGCCTCAACAAGGGCAGCACCGCGGCCACGTCGAACAGCATCATCGCCCAGATGTCGCTGAGCGGGTGGGAGGTCTTCGGCACCTGCCTGCTCGTGTCCGTGGTGGGTATCGGCGTCGGCGTGGTGGGCTCGGCCTTCGCCGTGCGCCGCTTCCTCGACGTCTGACCGCCCCGCCCGGCACACCCGACCGCGTCGACGGGCCCCCGGGTCCGGCCGGCCCGTGACGGGAGGTGGCCGGTGACAGGTGGACTCCCCCCTCCCCGGAACCGGGTGGCACCTCGACGTGGCACCTCACGGGACCGTCCCCGCGGCCGGCGCCTCAGCGTGTGGCGGTGGAGATGCCCAGCCCGGGGAGCGCGCAGGAATTCTCGCCGCTGGTCCCGGTGAACCGGGCCTGCAGCCACCGGCTGATGAGCGGGCCCGAGTCGTCGAGCGCCTCCGGGTGTCCGAGACCGGGCACGAGGTCGTAGTCGACCGAGTCGTACTGCTGGCGGCAGAGCTGCAAGTCGACGAACCGCGTCGTACGCGCGGCGGGCACCACCTCGTCGGCCGTGCCCTGCACGACCAGGATCGGCGCGGACGTGGGGGAGTCGCCGGGGACGTTGGCCCGGTTGGCGGCCACGACAGCGGGCACGGCCTCCCACCCCGGCTGGAAGAAGCGCTCCGGTGCCACCGCGTCGTAGAGCGACGCCACCGCATCGACGCAGGACGACGACACGGCCGGCAGGTCGGCCAGGCCCGCCCGGGTCAGCACGCGCTGGAGACCGAAGGTCCGGTAGTGCTTGGCCCAGGCGTAGAGGACCATGGCGGTGAAGGCGGACTGCCCCGAGGGGGGAGGCGAGTCGCCGGTCGGCGCCAGCTCGAGGACCGAGGTGACCGGCGCCACGGCGGCCACGCCCGCCAGGCTCAGGTCGGGCGCGTACCGGGGCGCCAGCTCCCCGGCGAACAGCGCCGCCTGGCCACCCTGGGAGAATCCGAGGACGGCCACCTGGTCCGAGGCCGCGCGGCCGACCAGCGACCGGGCGGCCCGCGCGGCGTCGAGCACGTCCTCGGCCTCGCTCGTGCCCACCAGGTAGGGGTGCTGGCCCGGGGCGCCGAGTCCCCGGTAGTCGGTGGCGGCCACGATGTCGCCACTCCGGAGCAGCGCGGCCAGGTAGGGGAGCGTCGACGTGCCCGTCACCGAGGGCGCACAACCACTGGCCACCCCGGTGGTGCCGTGGGCCCAGCTCACGATCGGGAAACCGCCGACGGGCGGGGTCCCTCCGGGGACGACCACGACACCCGACTCCGCCAGGTCGCCGCCGGACGCCGAGGTCGAATGGTAGAGCACGCGGTAGGCCCGGGAGCCGGCGGGCAGCGTGTGGTCCACGGGCAGCGACTGGCTGCGGATGACGGTGCCGGCCGGGGCCGAGGGGAGTGGGCTCGGCGGCCGGTAGAAGGAGGCGAGCGCGCCGCTCACCACCGACTCACCCCCGTTGGCCGGCGGCGTGGTGGTCGTCGATCCGGGCGTGGCGGCCGAGGCGCCGTTCGGGACGGCCAGCGCGCCGGTGAGACCCACGGCGACCAGGAGGAGGGCGAGTCCGCGCCCCGCGTGGGAGCGTCGCGCCCCCCAACTCCCCCTCGTGGTCGTCATGGGCGGAAAGGCTAGCCAGACACCGGGCCCGGTGCGATCCCCTACGCTGGTCCGGACATGGAGGCACTCGACGCGGTGGCGGACTGGCCGGTGGACGCGGCCGCCGTCGGAGTGGTCCGCTTCCCTCCGGGGGACGCCGACGGAGCCGGGCCACCGGGGATGCCGGAACCGACGGAACCGACGGAACCGACGGTCTCGACCGTTTCGACCGGCGACACCCGGCGTACCTTCGCGTGGGCGTCGGTCACCAAGCCGGCCACCGCACTCGCCGTCCTGGTGGCCGTGGAGGAGGGCACCCTGGCCCTCGACGGCCCGGCCGGTCCACCGGGATCGACGGTGCGGCACCTGCTGGCCCATGCCTCGGGACTCGGACCCGGCGCCGGCCCTCCCGTCGAGGCGCCCGGGGTGCGGAGGATCTACTCGAACGCCGGCTACGTGGCGGTGGCCACGGCGCTGGAATCGGCCTCGGGCATGGCCTTCGCCGACTACCTGGCCGAGTCGGTGCTGGAACCGCTCGGCATGTCCGGAACCGGATTCATCGACACGCCCACCGGGGCGCCGGCCGCCGGGCTGGCCGGCCCGTTGGCGGACCTGGTGGCCCTGGCCCGTGAGTGGGCCCGGCCCACGTTGGTCAGCCCGGCCACCTGGCACCAGGCCACGTCGGTGCAGTTCGCGGGACTGGCCGGCGTGCTGCCGGGCTTCGGCCCGTTCGACCCCTGCGACTGGGGGCTGGGGGTCGAGGTGCGGGGCGGCAAGCGGCCCCACTGGACGGGACGGGCGAACTCGCCCTCCACCTACGGCCACTTCGGCCAGTCCGGCTCGTTCTTCTGGGTCGATCCCGTGGCCGGCGTGCTCTGCTGCGGGGTGGCCGACCGGCCGTTCGGGGTGTGGGCGGCACGGGCGTGGCCCGCCCTGGCGGAGGCGGTGCTGGACCAGTACGCGCCCGGGGTGCGGGGCGACGCCGCGGGGCGGTAGGGGGCCGCGCTCCGGAGCGGGCCGCACCCGCGTCGCTCCACGCCACCGACCGGGCCACGTCTAGGCTTCGCGCCATGAAGGGCGTCCTCCTGGCCGGTGGTACCGGCTCCCGTCTCCATCCGCTGACCCGGATCACCAACAAGCACCTGCTGCCGATCTTCGATCGCCCGATGATCAACTGGGGGATCGAAGCGCTGGTGAACGCCGGGATCACGGAGATCATGCTGGTCACGGGCGGCACCCATGCCGGTGAGTTCCTCCGCCTGCTGGGCAACGGCCACGAGTTCGGCATCGACCGTCTGAGCTACGGCTACCAGGACCGTCCGGGGGGGATCGCCGAGGCGCTCGGCCTCGCCGCCCGCTTCGTGGACGGCGACCCGGTCCTGGTGATGCTGGCCGACAACATCNNGAGGAGGACGAGCACCTGCGCCACCTCGGCGTGCCGACCTTCGACGGGGACGGGCGGATCGTCGGCATCGTGGAGAAGCCGGAGCACCCGGCGTCCAAGTTCGGCGTGACCGGCATCTACTGCTACGACGCCGACGTCTTCGAGGTCATCCCGACGCTGGTGCCCTCGGGACGCGGGGAGCTCGAGATCACCGATGTGAACAACCACTACATCGCCCAGGGGAGCATGGCCTATGACGTGCTCGAGGGCTTCTGGGGCGATGCGGGCGAGTCGATCGACGCGTACTACACGGTCAACGACTTCGTCCGCCGGCACGGCGCCAACAAGGGCTGACCCGCCGGACCTCCGCTGACCCGCCGGGCCTGCCTCGGCGGTTCCGGGCCTCCGTGGGCCGGTCCGGATCTGCCGGTCGGTCCCGGGCCGTCCGGCCCGCTGCCGCTCGGTGCGACGGCGCCGTCGCCGCGCACTGCTCAGTCCAACGGGACGCCGAGCCACTCGGCCGTCTCGCCGCGGTGGCGCGCGTAGTCGACCTTTCCGGACGGGGAACGGCCGATGGTCTCGACGAAGCGCACCCGGCGGGGCGCCTTGTAACTGGCCAGGCGCCCCTTGACGTGGTCGATGACCGTTTCGGCCGATACCGAATGCGCGGCGACGTCGGGTCCGATCTGCACAACGGCGACGATGGCCTCGCCGAAGCGGTCGTCCGGGATGCCGACGACGACGGCGTCGAGGACCCCGTCGGCGGTCTTGACGACCTCCTCGACCTCTTCGGGGTAGACCTTCTCGCCACCGGTGTTGATGCACACCGAGCCCCGCCCGAGCAAGTGGATCGACCCGTCGTCCCGGACCTCGGCGTAGTCGCCCGGTACCGAGTAGCGGGTGCCGTCGATGATCTTGAACGTGGCGTGCGTCTTGGTCTCGTCCTTGTAGTAGCCGACCGGGATGCGACCGCCCAGTGCGAGCACGCCGACCTGGCCGGAACCGGCCACGATGTCCCGACCGTCCTCGTCGACGACGCGCACGTCGGGTCCGAGGGTGAACTGCGCCGTCTTGGCGGACTTGGTGCCCGACGACACCGACGTGCCGAGGCCGAGGGCCTCCGACGAGCCGAAGGCGTCGACGAGGAGCATCCCCGGGTGGTGGCGGAGGAGCCCCTGCTTGGTCTCCTCGCTCCACATCACCCCCGAGGAGATGATGCCGACGAGGCTCGAGAGGTCCCACCGCCCCGGCTCGGCGTCGAGCGCCGCCAGCAGGGGCCGGGCGAAGGCGTCGCCGACGATCACCGTGCAGTTGACCCGCTCCCGCTCGATGGTGTCGAGCAGTTCGGCCGGGTCGAACTGGCGCCCGGACAGCAGGACGATCCGGCCGCCCTCGCTCAGGCACTCCATGGC
>PMFY01000192.1:0-1165 GCA_003157945.1 Acidimicrobiaceae bacterium
AAGAAGGGCCTGAAGAGCATCAAGTTCGGGCACCCGGCCGGCTCGTCCACCGGATCCCTCGCGATTGTTGGAGGTTGAGCACCATGCGGAACAAGAACTTCTCTCGATTCGGGACGGCGGGGCGCATCGGCGTCGCGCTGGCCGCTCCTGTGCTGCTCATCGCCGGTGTCTTCGCGGTGCCGGCCGGAGCAGCCAACCCGGGGCCGTACGCGACGTCCGTCAGCGTGACGTCGTCACCGAACAACCCGGTGACCGGACAGCCGGTCACCCTCACCGCGAAGGTGGGGGCGGGTTCGCCCAGCCGGGTTCCGGGCGGACAGGTGCAGTTCACCATCACGGGCAACGACAACGTCACGACGGTGTTATGTGACGCCGGCAACACGGCGACGCTGTCCGGTGGGCTCGCCTCGTGCGCGGTGAGCGGAGGCCTGCTGGCATCGCTCGCCCCCTACTCGGTGAGCGCGAGCTACACCGACACCGTGGACTCCAACTACCTCGCGAGCACGGGCAGCCGCAGCCAGGCCGTCAACGCCGGAGGGACCACGACGGCAGTGACGTCGTCGTCCAACCCGTCGACCACCGGTCAGGCCGTGTCCTTCGTGGCGACCGTGAACATCACGTCGCCTGCGGTGGGTTCGCTCGCCGGAGGCGTCACGTTCGCCGGGGTCACCTGCGACGGGGGTTCCAACACGATCCCCGTGTCGGGTGGCATCGCCCAGTGCGACGTCAGCGGCGGACTCACGGCAGTCGGGTCCCCGTACTCCGTGACGGGAACCTACGGCGGTGACCCGAACTTCAGGACCAGCACGAGTCCGAAGGTCAAGCAGGTCACCTCGCCGGCCGCCGCCACCGTGACGCTGTCGACGACACCGGACCTCTGCACCGGCGACGTGTGCTCCTCGTCACCCGGCGTCCCGGTGAGCTTCACGGGCACCGCCAACTCGACGGGTACCGACGGTGGGTCGGGCGTGCCGAACGGCCCGCTGGTCTTCAAGGTCGTGGCAGCCGGGACGAAGAACTACCAGTCCTGTGCCGGTGGCAGCAACACGATCGCCCTGGTCGGCGGTTCCGCCACCTGCTCACTGTCCTCGGGCCTGCCGGCCAGCGTCTACTACATCGTGACGGCCACTCTCGCCGACCCGAACTACTCGGGCGCCTCGGCCAC
>PMFY01000192.1:1198-2845 GCA_003157945.1 Acidimicrobiaceae bacterium
CGGCTGTCAGGGCGGGGCCGCCGCGGTCGTGGACGGAACGGCCACCATCACCGTCGGTGGTGGTGAGTACCCCGGCCTGTACAAGTACTACGCCGTGTACTCCGGTGACTCCAACTTCTACGGCAGCACGGCGAGGAAGGGCTCCTTGTCCGTCGTCAAGTCGGGGGTGACCATCGGTCTGACCGAGCCCTACGGGTTCGTGTCGGTGGACGGGGCCCCGGTGGGGATCACCGCCACGCTGACCACGGAGAACGGGAGCGTCGGTTCGACGCTCGTCGGTCCGCCCACCGGTACGGTGACGTTCACCATCACCGGTCCGAACGGAACCGTGTCGTGCGACGACGGGAACGTGATCCAGTGGGGCACACTGCCCGGCCAGTCGGAAGGCTCGGTGACGTGCTTCATCTCCGGCGGGCTGCCCCTGGTGGCACCACCTCAGACCAACTACTCGGTCCAGGTGGTCTACTCCGGCGACAGCGACTACGCAGGCGGTACCGCCAAGGCGACCCAGGTGGTCGTCCCGGCAGTCGACTGACCGTCGGCCCGTGGCAGGCGCCGGTGACCGCATCTGCGGATCCACCGGACGCCTGCCCCGGGCCGGTCGTCGATCCCGGCGCCGAGCGCCCCGGGGGCACGACCGCAGTATCCGGGGCGCCCGATCCGGCCCCCGACGTCACCCCGGTCGAACCGGGGTCGACGACCCGCCCTCCGCGACCACCGGTCCGGTCACGGGCGACGGCGGATGACCACCCACCCGGTGCCGAAAGCCGCCACCACCACACCGAGCGCCACGAACGGGAAGGCGTCGTAGGGGGACGGCTGGCCGGGCGTGCACAGCGACACGAACGGCACCACCAGCGCCGCGGCCCCGAGCAGGGGGAGGACCACGTGGCGCACCACGGAGAACCGGTCACGGTGCCGGCGCCAGGCGTAGACCGGTAGCGACACCATCGTCAGCAGGTAGACGAACAGGATCACGACCGTCCCGAGGGTCGAGCACTCGGCGTAGAGCCCGACGGGGTCCATCGAGCCGGTGCCCACGCCGGCGGCGTGCACCACCGCCCACACTCCGATCACGCCCAGGCCCGCGGCCACGAAGGCCACCAGGGCCCGGGCCGGGGTGCGCGTCGTGGGGTGGACCACCCCGAGCCAGCGGGGGAGCTTGCCCGTCCGCCCGCCGTCGTAGAGCATCCGGGACTGCGAGTTGGTGCCCGACACGAGGGTGGCCAGGACGGAGATGATGCCGGCCACCCAGGCCACGACGGCGAAGGGGCCGAGGGCCCGGTCGGCCACCGTCAGGAACGGTATCGACGAGCGGCCGATCGAGGAGACGTCGTAGCCGAACCCGGTGACGGTGGCGTAGGCGAACAGCAGGAAGAGCACGGTGGCGACGGCGATGGAGATCATGAGGGCCCGGGGCACCGTGCGGCGCGGGTTCCGGCACTCCTCGGCCAGGGCCGGACCGTTCTCCCACCCGATGAACATGTACAGCGCCAGCGGGAACCCGGCCGACAGGCCGGCCAGGCCGCCGGTCAGGTGCGACCACGAGAACGGCGTCAGCGACAGGTGCCCACGGTGCTCGACGAGGACCAGCACGCAGACCAGGAGCATGATGCCGATCTGCGCCACCAGGGCGATGCCCACCGC
>PMFY01000244.1 GCA_003157945.1 Acidimicrobiaceae bacterium
GTCCTCGGCCCGCACCTCGACCACGGTGGCCGTCGCCGAGGCGTTGTTGTCCACCGTGACCTGGGTGGACACCAGTTGGGCCACCCGGACCCGCCCCGCGTTGCGGTAGGTGTGGGCCCGCTCGTCCAGCTGGGCGTCGACGTCGAGGGTGCCGTCCATGGCCGCGGCGAGGTCGTTCGACAGTTTGGCGGCCACGGGCCACCGGCCGCGGTCGGGCTCCACGGTGAAGGTCTCCACGGCGACGCCGTGCTCGCTCGCCACCACGGCGGAGCGCACGTTGAGCCCGTGCAGGGCGAGCACGCCGGTCACCTCGGCGAGCAGGCCGGACCGGTCGGGGGCCACCACGGTCACCAGGGGTGGCTCGATCGACAACGACAGTGCGGGCACCCCGTGGGTGCGGACGGTGTCCATCACCACTTCGAGGTCCTCGTTGATGAGCGGCGTGGGCGGGGCCACGGGCTCGCCGGCGAGCAGGAGGCTGGCCCGTTCGACCAGGTCGGCCACGAGGCCGGCCTTCCAGCTGCCCCATGCCGAGGGCCCCGTCGCCAGGCTGTCCGCCTCCACCATCACGGCCAGGAGGTCGAGGGTCGGACGGTCGCCGACGTCGTCGGCCACCTTCCGGGCGGTCGCCGGGTCGTCGAGGTCCCGACGGGTGGCGGTGTCGGGCAGCAGCAGGTGGAGGCGGACCATGGTGACGATGGTGGCCACGTCGTCGGGGGGGAGGCCCATCCGGGCGGCGATCTCGGCCGCCACCACCATGCCGACGTCGGTGTGGTCGCCGGGGAAGCCCTTGCCGATGTCGTGGAGCAGGGTCCCGAGGAGGAGGAGGTCGATGCGCTGGACCCGGTGGGCCATGGTGGCGGCGTTGGCCGTCGCCTCGAGGAGGTGCCGGTCGACCGTGAACCGGTGGTACGGGTTGCGTTGGGGCTTGTTCCGCACGCTCGCCCACTCGGGCAGGTAGCGCTCGAGCAGGCGCCGTTGGTCGAGCGCCTCGAGCGCGGGAATGGCGGAGGGGCCCGTGGCCAGCACGCGGACCAGCGTCCCCCGCAGCGAGTCGGACCACGGGACCGGGGGCTCGGGGGCCCGCCGACCGAGGAGGTTGAGGGCGTCGCGCGAGATGGGCAGGTTGTGCTCGGCCGCCACCGCGGCCAGGCGCAGCGACAGCGACGGGTCGCCGGCCACGTCGGCGTCGGCCAGGAGGACCACCTCGTCGACCGTGGTGCCGATACCCGCCTCGCCCGCCAGGACGGTCACCTCCGACGCGGCCCCCCGGTCCTTGCGGCGGAGTCCGCGCGAGCCCTGGGCCCGGGACCAGGCACTGCGGCGACGCCAGGCGTCGTCCCCCTCCCACGCCACGGTGCGGCCCGCCGTCGCCACCGCCAGCATCAGGGCGTCGGCGTCGTCGAGGCCCATGGCCTTCGCCACCTGCTCCTGCTCCTGGAGGAGCAGCTTGTTGAGCTCCCGTCCGGCCCGGCGGTGGAGCTCGACCCGGGTGGCGGTCAGAACGGCACGGGCGGACTCGATGGCCACGGTGTCGACGTAGTCGGCCAGCACGGTGACGGCCTGCATCATGGCGACGAGGGCGGCGATGTCCCGTAGACCACCGTGGGACTCCTTCAGGTCGGGCTCGAGCAGGAAGCCCACGTCGCCGTTGGCGGTGTGGCGCTCGGCGACGCCCTCGGCCAGGACGCCGAGCCAGGGCGGCTTCTGGCGCGCCCACCGCTCACGGGCGCCCTCGAGCACCGGCTCGGCCACCCTCGCCTCGCCACAGATCACCCGGCCGTCGAGGAGGCCGAGGGCCACGCGCAGGTCCTCGGCCGCCATGTCGAGGGCCTCGGACGGCTTGCGGACACTGTGGTCGAGCGAGATGCCCTCATCCCACACCGGATACCAGATGCGGTCGGCGGTGGAGGAGATGTCCTTGCGGTTCTTGTGGAGGAGCACCACGTCGAGATCGCTGAAGGGGCAGAGCTCGCCCCGCCCGTAGCCGCCGACGGCCACCAGCGCCATGCCCCGGGCGTCGCCGCCACAGGCCTCCTCGAAGAGCCCGGTCAGCCACTCGTCGGCCGCGGCCGCATAGGCCCGGCAGAACGCGTCACCTCCGAGGTCGGCCCGGTCGATCAGCTCCTGACGTCGGACACGCAGGGACATCGCCGGACCGTAGCACCGTGCCGCCGTCGCACCGGGACCCGTGGGCGTTACGCTGGTCGGATGGCCGACGACAGCGATTCGGGATCCGGACGCTCCACCCTCTCCACCGTCGGCCTCGTGGTCGGCGTGGTGGTGATCGTGTGGTTCCTCCTCGGGATCCTCCACTTCCTCGTCAGCCTCGTCTGGGGCGTCGTCGAGGTGGCCGGCCTGGTGGCGCTCGTCCTGGTGATCGGCTGGTTCCTGTTCCGCGGCAAGGGCGACTGACCCGGCGACCCCGGGGCGGGCGGGATCAGGCCAGCATCGACTCGAACAGCTGGACGTGCTCGGCCACCATCCGGTGGGTCGAGAAGTAGCCCTCGACCGCCAGGCGGCAGTCCTGGCGCTTCAGCTCGTCGAGCCGGCCCAGCGCCTCCACCATGGCGTCCTCGTCGGCGCACAGGAACCCCGTGGTCCCGTCGGTCACGACTTCGGGGGCCGCGCCCTCGGGGAAGGCGAGGACGGGGGTGCCGCAGGCCATGGCCTCGATCATCACCATGCCGAACGGCTCGTTCCACCGGATGGGGAACAGCAGGGCGGAGGCGCCCGCCAGCAGCTCGAGCTTGCGCTCGTGGGA
>PMFY01000031.1 GCA_003157945.1 Acidimicrobiaceae bacterium
GCAAAGCGAAAGCGCGGCTCGCAGCGCCGCAGCCGCGCTTGTATAAATATACAACAGGAATGTATAACTATGCAAAGCGGTGCCCCCGGCGCCGCGAAAAAGCCAAGTTCAGCCGCGGGCATGCGAGAGCGAAACACAAAGATTTGTGCGGCTTGCAGCCCGGTCGCGGGCGCAGGGAGCCAGGGAAGAAATCGGGTGGCCTGCCGGTCAGCCGGAAGTTGATTTCTTGCGCCACTTTTCCTCGTACATCGCGTGGTCGGCTTTGGTCAGCAACTCCCGCAGGGATTCGTGTCCGTTCACTTCCGAAGTGAAATGGCCAATGCTGAAACTGAGAGGAAACCGGCGCCCGGCCTCGGAGTTGTGCCGTGCGGAGGCTTCGCGCAGGCGCAGGATGGCAACGGAGATTGCAGCGTGGCTGAACTGGCCGGCCACGACGAATTCGTCGCCGCCGATTCGTCCCATCACATCCGTTTCGCGGAAGGTTTCCTTGAGGAGTTCTCCGGTCTCGGCGAGGGTCGCAGAGCCGACGCTGTGCCCGAACGAGTCGTTGATCTCCTTGAAGTGGTCCAGGTCGATCATGAGGAGCGCCAGGGCGTCGTCGGGCCCCCACGTCCGGTCGGGCGCGGCGAACACGGCTTCGAGTTCACGGGTCAACAGGCGCCGGTTCCCGAGGCCGGTCAGCTCGTCGGTGACCGCCTGGTGCTGGTTGGCCCTCGTCAGCGCGGTGAGTTCCCGGCGGGACAGTGCCGCCCGCACCCCGACGAGGGCCAGGGTGGCGAGGGTCAGACCCAGGGCCACGCCGCTCACGTGGACCCAGTTGCCGGCGAAGATGATGATCACCGAGGAGGTTGCGGCGACGGCCGGCAGGACGAATCCCGGCGCCGGTGTCTCTTCGCCCGGGCGACGGACCCGGACCCGTTGCCAGACCGTCAGGGACAACAGGAAGAGGGCGGTCATCCAGCTGGCGTCGAGGATCCCGCCGGACTGGTAGGTCCCGGCCGAGGACTGGAAGAGGTAGACGGTGTCGCCGATCGCCAGCACGAAGCAACCGGCGGCCAGGGTGACCAGGCGCAGCGGCCAGCCGGGCACGATCACCAGCGCACCCACCGCCAGCGCCAGGAGCAGCAGGTCGCCGATCGGGTAGGCCAGGTTGACGGCCACGGCGGCGGGTGAGCCGCTGACCGACGAGATGATGGTGTCGAAGACGAAGGCCGACACGATGGCCGCCGCCCCCAGACCGGCCACCGCGCCGTCCAGCCAGACGCTCGCCTTGAACGACCGCACCTCGCTGCGGATGAGGAGCATGACGGCGAGATAGGCCAGTGGATACATGAGCAGGTAGAAGACGTCGGCGGCCGACGGGGTCGGTGGCGAGGCGCCACCCTGTGACTCGACGGTGAACAGCACGTCGCCGATTGACCACGCCAACAGACCGAGTCCCATGGCGAGGCCGACGGCCCGTCCGGGCCGCACCAGGAGGGCGCGGGCCAGGCAGAGCAGAGCCACGCTCACCTCGAAGGCGTCGACGGCCCAATTGTCGAGCAGCGGCCAGAACTGGCCCGTCCGACGGAGGAGGAGCGTGGAGGCGTACGCGGCGAGGAGCACGGCGGCCACGCCATAGGCCACGGCGATGCCGCGTGGCATGCGTGCGGCATCAGAGGCCGACCGGGGTCGGAAGGGGGGAGCGGTCACCTTCACCCCTGGGATATCGGGCGTGGGACGGGTGAACTGAAGCAATTGCACAAGGGGGTCGCCCCCGGTGCCCGCGGGGATGGGCCGGGTGGGGTCGGCAGCGGGCCCTCAGAGGGTGACGGACCCCGGATCCGTGCCGTCCGGCCCTTCGTCGACCGTCGCCAGGTCGTGGTTGATGAAGCAGATGCCGCGGGCGACGTCCTGGAGCTGTTCGTCGTCCATCGCCAGGAGGGACTGCCACACCGCGTGGGTGGCCTCGTCGGCGGTGGCGTCCGGGTGGGTGCCGAGGCGACCGGCGAGGAGGTGGACCCGTTCGCCGATGTGGGCCGGCAGCAGGCGCACGATCATGTTGGCGTGGATGGCACGGCCGGTGTAGGCGTCGTGGATCCGGGTGCGCAGGTCGGCGGGTGACGTGGCCAGGGTGTAGACCGCCTCGGAGTACAGCTGACGGGCCACCCGGTCGGCGCGCAGCAGGTCGTCACCGGAGTCCTCTCCCCTCGCGCCGTCGAACATGGTGCCTCCCCCGAACGCCGGGCCGACCCTGACCGGTCGGCGGGTCCTTCCGCATCGTCAACGGATATTCTGGAGACCCGTCGCCCGTCAAGAAAGGGCCGTTGGTCACATGGGTTTGACCAGCATGTTCGCGACTCAGGGTCGCTTCGCCCGGGGCCTCCGGTGCGCCGGGGCGGTCCGGTTTCCCGTGCCACGTAGCGGGCAGGTCCGCGGACGGCGCCCCGCATCTCCCGGCTGGCACCCCGCCGCCGCGGGGCGCGAAGGGAGGACGTGATGGCCGACGACGCCCGGGAGGAGTCCGAGGCCGTGGAGGACGGGGCGCCGACCGGATGACGCCGGTCGGACCGCAGTGCTACGCCCGCACCATCCGGTCCTCCGCACCCAGGCTGATCCTGCACCACACCTGCTTCCCGCCCGGCAGGAAGTCGACGCCCCACCGGTCGGCCAGCCGATCGATGATCAGCGTGCCCCGGCCGGTGGGGTCGTCGTCCAGTGCGGTACGCGGTCGCGGCGGTTCCCTGCTGCCGTCCGCCACGGCGATGACGATGTCCTCGGACCCGCGCACCACGGACAACACGATCGGCGGGGCACCGTGGCGGACCGCGTTGGCGACCAGTTCGGAGCCGCACACCGCCGCCCGCTCGGCCCACTCCGGATCGAGGGAGTCGAGGACACGGCGGATCACCTCGCGGGCGGCCCGCACCGAACTCGGCAGTGAGGCCATGCCGACGACCTCACGGTGCATCGGCTCGACGTCCGAGGGACTCACCTGACGACCAACGGGGTGGACGACGACGTGGACCGCCGCCGCTGCGTCCTGGGATGCGTCCATCGTCGATCCATTCGACACCGTCCTCGTGCCGGAGTCCCTACCCGCCTCCGGGTGGGGCAAACCCGGGGCCAGCCCCGGGACTCCGGGCCCGGGCCGGGGTCGGGTCCGGGACCGCGCCCGTGGTCGATGGGCGTCGGTGGCCCGGGGTCCGGCGGGGACAGGGGCGACGGACCCGGTGACGGAGCGGAGGGGCACGGGTCCACCTCCAGCAGCCCGGGGACCGATAGGGACGTCGGACTCCTTCCCCCGTCGGCGCACCCCGAACAGGTGTCGTTTCCCTGGGCCCCTGACGGGTAGGGCCTTCCCATGCGGAAATCGAGCAAGGCATCGACCGGGACGACGGATCGGGCGACCGACATCGTCGACGTGCTGGCGGAGGAGCACGCGGCCCTGCGCACCCTGGCCGGGCCGGTCGGCGCCTCTGACGACGACGGCACCGCCTATCTCGCCTGGAGCGACCGGGTCATCCGCCACGAGATCGCCGAGGAGCTCGTGGTCTACCCGGTGCTCCTGAGGTACGACGGGGGCATGGCCGTCGTCGACTCCCGACTCGACGACCAGTCGGACATCGAGCGCCAGCTCGTGGCGCTCGGTCGCGAGGTCGCCGGCACGGCGCGGTTCCGCATGGGTGCCGCCCGGCTGGTCCTCGGTCACCTCTCCCACCTGGAACGCGAGGACTCCCAGGTCCTGCCGATCCTGGCGTCCCGGGTCGGCCGCCGGCGACGTGTCGACCTCGGTCGCCGGTTCCGGCAGGTCCAACAGGTCGCTCCCCTGCACCAGCTCCCCGAGGGCATCCGGATCCCCACCGGACGCACCGTGGTGGACCGCACCTCGGCCCTCTCGGTGTGGCTGCGTGACGTGGCGGTCTCCTCGGGCCTGGCGAGCTGACGGTCGCGGCGCCCGACCCGGGTCCATCTGACCCCCGGGCTCGTGACGTCGACCGTCGGCACCGTGGCCCGGGTCGGGCGCCGCCGTGGACCCGCCGGGAGGTCAGATCGGCCGGGGCAGTGGACGGAGCGTTCCGGTGAGCTTCTGGGCACCGCTCGACCGGATGAAGAGCAACAGCTCGAGCGGGCTGTCGGCGAAGGCCGGATGCAGTCCGCGGACCCGACAGGCCACCCCGCTGTTGCGCAGGCGGGCCCAGAGCTGGGCCAGCGCGACCGCTCCCGACTCGTCGATCCGTCGCAGTCCGGTCAGGTCCAGGACCACGTCGTCGAAGCCGGCGTCGACGAGCTGATCGTGCTGGCACTCGACGGCCACCGCCGAGGAGGCGTCGAGGGTGCCCGACGCCGCCAGTGCGCAGTGCCGCCCGCGGGAGGTGAGGGTGAGGCGGAACCGGGCCGCGGGCTCGCGGTCGGGCCGCCGACCCGGGGTGGGGGATGCGGCGGGGGTGTCGATGATGGCCATCGCCCGGTCCTACCCGCTGGGGCCCGGGCCAATCCGCCCGGACTGCGATACCGTGCGAGCGGGGGGTATCCCGACGCCAGGCCCGACCGGAGGGACCCGGATGGTTCGGGGTTTGGGGCGCCGGCGATCGGGTACGTAGAGGCGACGGCGCGGGCCCGGCGAGCGGAAGGACCTTCTGTGGAACAGGACATCGAGATCGAGGTGCAGCACCGTGACGGTTCGACCGTCGTGGCGGCACGGGGTGAGGTCGATGTCGCCACGGCACCGGCGCTGCGCGACGGCCTGGAGGAGGTGCTCGACCGGGGCATCGGTGCGGTGGTGGTGGACCTCACCGGCGTCACCTTCATCGACTCGACCGGCCTCGGCGTGCTCATCGGCGCCCGGAGGCGGTGCGTGGAGGCGGGGCGGGAGCTGCGCGTGGTGGTGGCCGAGCCCCGCATCCTCAAGGTGTTCGAGATCACCGGGTTGACGGAGCTGTTCACCATCCACCCGTCGCTCGAGCCGGCGCTCGGAGCCTGACGTGGCCGTGGACATGTCGCCCGATCCCACCGGCCCCGCCCGCAGCGCCGGCGCCGCGGCCGGCGCCCAGGTGGAGCTGACGCTCTCCGTCGCCGACGACCTGTTGGCACTCGCCCGGCTCACGGTCTCCGCCGTGGCGTCCCGGGCCGGATTCGACGTCGAGGAGATCGAGGACCTCCGGTTGGCCGTCGACGAGTTGTGCCTCCAGGTCCTCCAGGGTCGGCGCTCCGGTCGGCTGGTGCTCGCCATGGCGGGTGGGTCCGGGTGCATCGACGTCTGGTGCCGGTACGAGGGCACCGAGGACGCCCGACCGGACGGCCCGGACGACGAGGCCGACCTGTCGGAGCGGATCCTCGACGCCCTCGTCGACGAGCACGGCCTCTTCGAAGACGACGGTCGACCCGGTGCGCACCTGACCAAGCGGCGCGCGCTCGCCGGTGGCTGATGCCACCACCGGATCGCACCACCATCGTCGACGGCCCGAGTTTCGTCGAGTTCGCCACCACCCGTGACCCGCACCTGCGCGATCTCCTGGTGGAGGCCCACCTGGGGCTCGCGCACCAGCTGGCGCGGCGGTTCGCCAACCGCGGCGAGACCCACGAGGACCTCGTCCAGGTGGCGTCCGTCGCGCTGATCCACGCCGTCGACCGCTTCGACCCCGACCGGGGCTTCGAGTTCAGCACCTTCGCCACCCGGACCATCCTGGGCGAGCTCAAGCGGCACTTCCGCGACAAGGGATGGGCGGTCCGCGCCCCTCGGCGCATCCAGGAGCTCTACCTCGAGCTCGGCGCAGCCACCGATGCGCTCGCCCAGGAACTCGGGCACCCGCCGACGGTCCCGGAGCTCGCCGCCCGCACCGGAGCCTCGGAGGAGGCGGTGCTCGAGGCCATGGAGGCCGGCCAGGCCTACCGCGCCACCTCGATCGACGCCCCCGACCGGCGCGAGGGGACGATTGCGTCGAGGTTGGGCCAGATCGACGCCGGCTACGACGGC
>PMFY01000478.1 GCA_003157945.1 Acidimicrobiaceae bacterium
CGGCCGGACCGAGCAGCAGGACGTGCCCGTAGTGCGCCGCGGCCACGGCGATGGGACTGGACGAGCTCGTCGGGACGAGCGATCCCTCGACCGAGTCCGGCTGGACCCCGTCGTCCGGGATCTGCCACCCCGCGGCATCCATGGCGGCCAGCGTGTCCTTCTGCACGAGCGTCGCCAGGCGCAGGTTGGCCGCGCTGAACGGGCGGTCCGCGTCGTAGGTGGTGACGCTCCCCCCGTCCGACGGGCTGGCACCGCTGTCGAAGTAGATCCCGATGAGGGCGGACGCCCCGGACAGGTTGGCGCAGACGTCACGGGCGGCCACGTCGTCATGGGCGCCCTGGAGGCTGAGCTCCCCACCCGACAGGTCGGCGGGGGTGAGACGGACGACGTTGGAGTCGGTGGTGCGCGACACCACCACCCGGTAGCCGGCGCCCCGGAGCCGTTGCATGGCGTCCAGTTCGACCGGCAGGGTGACCGTGCCCTCGTCGACCGCCACCCCCGACGACGTCGAGCCGACGGCCCCCGGGTCGAGGCCACCGTGCCCGGCGTCGAGGAAGACCGTGGTGTGGCGGTCCCCCGACGTCGGGGCGAACGCCACGCAGGCGCCGGGAGAGAACGCCGCCGGGTCGAGGGCCACGCCGTCCGCCGTCGACCGACCGAGCGGGCCCGGACGCCAGAGCACCAACACGCCGACCCCCACCACGAGCACCAGGAGGAGGCTGCGACGTCGGCGTCGGCTCCGCCGTCGCGCCGCGCGGGCGTAGGCGTCCGCCTGGGCGGCCGGAGGGCGTCGGGCGGGGGACATGGTGCGTCCAGTGAAGCAGCCCGTGGTCGGTCGGCCGTGTCGGCCCCCACCACCTGTCGATTCTCGGCAATCCTGTTCGTCGTAGTGACGGAGCGGCCCGAAGGGCGGGCCGCCGGAAGGGAGCCGTCATGGCCGAGTACCTGGTCCTCATCTACGAGGACGAGTCCGCATACGAGCGCCCCGCCCCCGGGGCGGTCGACAAGATGATGGAGGGGCACCGCCTCTTCGGCGAGCGTCACGCCGACGCCATCCGGGGTGGGAACGCGCTGCAGCCGTCGGGAACGGCGACGTCACTCCGCGGCGACGGCGGCGGTGGGTTCGCCATCACCGACGGGGCCTTCGCCGAGACGAAGGAGGCCCTCGGTGGCTACTACCTCGTCGAGGCCGCCGACCTCGACGAGGCCATCGCCCTGGCCAAGGAGATCCCGGCGCCGTTCGGCGGGGTCGAGGTCCGTCCCGTCCGGCCGCTCTGACCCGGGCCCGGTCCGTGGACGCCTCGGTCGAGGCCGCGGTCGCCGACGCGCACCGCCGCGAGTGGGCCTTCGTGCTCGCCGCGACGGTGCGCGTCGCCGGGGACATCGACCTCGCCGAGGAGTGCGTGCAGGACGCCTACGCCCGGGCCCTCACCTCCTGGCCCGACCAGGGGGTACCGGCCCGGCCGGCGGCATGGCTCACCACCGTCGCCCGGCGGCGGGCGGTCGACCTCCTCCGTCGTCGCGCCGTCCACGACCGGGTCCTGCCCGACCTGCTGGTGGAGGAGGAGCCGGCCGAACCGGTCGCCGGCGATCGCCCGGGCGTACCCGACGACCGGCTCCGCCTCGTCTTCACCTGCTGCCACCCGGCGCTGGCCCCCGAAGCCCGGGTCGCCCTCACCCTGCGGTTGGTGTGCGGCCTGACCACCGCCGAGGTCGCCCGGATGTTCCTCGTCCAGGAGTCGACGATGGCGGCACGCATCACCCGGGCCAAGAAGAAGATCGCCGCCGCCCGGATCCCCTACCGCGTTCCCCGGCTCGAGGAACTCCCCGAGCGCACCGACGCCGTCCTGACGGTGGTCCATCTGGTGTTCACCACCGGTCACACGGCACCGGTGGGGGCCGACCTCGTCCGCGCCGACCTCGCCGAACTGGCCCTGTCGTTGGCGCGGATGCTCCGGCTGCTGCTCCCCGACGACGCCGACGTGGCCGGCCTGCTCGGCCTCATCCTCCTGACCCACGCCCGTCGGAGCACCCGGGTGTCCGCGGACGGCTCGCTGGCGCTCCTGTCCGACCAGGACAGGAGCCGGTGGGACGCCGAGGGGATCGCCGAAGGTCTGGCCCTGGTGCGCGAGGCCCTCACGCGGCGGCCTCCGGGGAGGTTCGCCCTGATGGCGGCCATCGCCGCCGTCCACGCCGAGGCGCCGGCCTGGTCGGCGACGGACTGGGCGGAGCTCGTGGGGCTCTACGACCTGCTCGTCGCCATCTGGCCGTCGCCCGTGGTGGCGCTCAACCGGGCCGTGGCCGTCGGATTCGCCGACGGACCGGAGGCCGGCCTGGCGGCACTGGACCGGCTGGTCGACGAGCCCCAGCTCGCCACCTACGCCTACCTGCCCTCGGCCCGGGCGGGCCTGCTCGCCCGGCTGGGGCGGGACGACGAGGCGGCGGACGCCTACCGTCGGGCGCTCGACCTGACCGACAACGCCGTGGAACGGGAGTTCCTGCGGTCGCGGCTCGACGGACTCGGGGGTCCCCCGGTAGCGGATCCGTAGGCCCTCCGCCGACCGGCCCGGTCCGCCCGACACCGTGCCGGTCGGCCCGGTCGGCCGGCGGTCAGCCCAGCGTGTCGAGCGCGCGGTTGAAGGTGGGGGACGGGCGCATCACCGACGACGCCATGGCGTCGTCGGGCCGGTAGTAGCCGCCGATGTCTGTCGGCGAGCCCTGGACGGCCAGCAATTCGGCCACGATGGCGTCCTCGTCGGCCGTCAGCCGATCGGCCAGGGGGGCGAAGGTCGTCGCCAACTCCGGGTCGACGGTCTGGGCGGCCAGCTCACGGGCCCAGTAGAGGGCGAGGTAGAAGTGGCTGCCGCGGTTGTCGATGCCCCCCAGCTTGCGGCTGGGGGACCGGTTCCCGTCGAGCAGGGCGCCCGTGGCGCGGTCGAGGGTGTCGGCCAGGACCTGGGCCCGGCCGTTGTCCGTGGTCTGGGCGAGGTGTTCGAAGCTGACGGCCAGCGCCAGGA
>PMFY01000155.1:0-4970 GCA_003157945.1 Acidimicrobiaceae bacterium
CCGGGGCATCGGCGCCGCGACGGTGGCCGGACTGGCGGTGGCCGGATGGTCCGTGGTGGCCGTCGACCGCGGGCACGACGACCCCCGGCTCCCCTACGCCCTGGGGACCGTGGCCGAGCTCGAGGCGGTGGCGGCCGATGCCGGTCGGGCCGGACCGGGCCGGGTGATCGCCCACGTGGCCGACACCACCGACCCGGCGGCCCTCGGAGCCGCGGTGGCGGTGGCCGAGGAGCGCTTCGGGGGGCTCGACGCCGTGGTGGCGGTGGCCGGGGTGATCGCCGGTGGTGTCCCCCTGTGGGAGATGCCCGCCGACCAGCTGTCGGCCGTCCTCGACGTCGACCTCCTCGGGCCGATCGTCGCGGCCCGCGTCGGGATACCGGCGCTGCTGCGGCGTCCGGCGCCCCGCCAGGGTCGCTACCTGGCGGTGGCGTCCGCCGCCGCCACCACCGGCCTCCCCAAGCTGGCGGCCTACGGTGCGGCCAAGGCCGGGGTGACCGGCCTCGTACGCGGGCTGGCCGTCGAGCTGGGCGGCACCGGCGTCACCGCCAACGCCGTCTGCCCGGGCTCCACCGACACCGCCATGCTGGCCGAGAGCGCCCGGCTCTACGACCTCGTCAGCACCGACCCGTTCGCCGACCAGCAGCCGGTCGGTCGGCTGCTGTCGCCCGACGAGGTGGCCGCCGCCCTGGTGTGGCTGGCCGACGCCGGGCGGGGGGCGGTCACGGGGGCGGTGCTCCCGGTGGACGGCGGGCTCACCCTGTGACCGGGGGCTGATGCCCGCGCTCCCCCGGGGATTCGGCCTCGTCCTCGACCCGGCGCTGGTGCGGGTCCGAGGCGGCACGGTCCTGGCCGGCGGACGGCCCGGCCGGGTGGTCACGCTCACGCCGGAGGGTGCCCGGGCCCTCGACGGCCTCCTGGCCGGCGACACGCCCGACGACGCCACCCGGGCGCTGGCCGGTCGGCTGGTGGTCGGCGGCATGGCCCACCCCCGCCCTCCCCTCCGCCGTGCCGACGGGTCCGGGTCCGACGTCACCGTGGTGGTACCGGTACGGGACCGGGCCCCGGCCCTCGACCGGTGCCTCGCCTCCCTCGGGCGGGACCGGCCTGTCGTGGTGGTGGACGACGCCTCGCTCGACGCCGGCGCCGTGGCCGAGGTGTGCCGTGCCCGCGGCGCCCGCCTCGTGCGGCGGGACGTGAACGGTGGCCCCGGTGTGGCCCGCACCACGGCGACCGACGCGGTCTCCACCGACCTCGTCGCCTACGTCGACTCGGACTGCACGGTGACCCCGGACTGGCTCGAGGAACTCACGTGGCTCTTCGCCGACCCGGCGATCGCCGCCGTGGCCCCGAGGGTCCGGCCGGACCCCGGAGACGCCGATCGGCCCTCGGCCATCGACCGGTTCACCTCCGCCCACTCCCCTCTCGACCTCGGACCCGACGAAGGCGAGGTCGGCCCCGACCGGGCCGTCCGCTACGTGCCGACCGCCGCCCTCGTCGTGCGCCGATCGGCCCTGGCGGCGGTGGGGGGCTTCGACCCGCTGCTGCGCGTCGGGGAGGACGTGGACCTCGTGTGGCGACTCGCCGACGCCGGCTGGCGGGTCCGCTACGTGCCGTCGGCCACCGTCCACCACCGCGAGCCCGGGCGTTGGCGGGATCTGTTCGCCCGCCGCTACCGCTACGGCACGTCCGCCGCTCCGCTCGCCGCCCGGCACCCGGGACGGTTGGCCCCGGTCGAGCTGCGGCCCCGACCGCTGGCCGGCGCGCTCTCCCTGCTGGCCGGACGGCCCTTCGTGGCCGGTGCGGCGGTAGCGGCCACGGCCGTTCCGCTCGCCCGGACGGTCCGGCCGCTCGGGATCCCGGCCCGCCAGGCCTGGAGGTGGAGCGCCGGCGGTGCCGGCTGGACGGTCGTGGGCCTGGGACGGGCGACCACCATGCTGGGGTGGCCGGGGTTGCTGGCGCTCGCCGCCGCGGGGCGACGGGGTCGGGTGGCGGCGACGGCCCTGGCCGTGGTCCCCCCGACGGTGGACTGGCTCCGGAAGCGCCCTGACCTGGACCTTCCCCGCTGGATGGTCGCCTCGGTGGCGGATGACGTCGCCTACGGGCTCGGGGTGTGGACAGGCTGCCTGCGGGAGCGCACCCTCGGCCCCCTCCTGCCCACCCTCCGTGGCGACCGTCAATCGTGAGCGAGCCAACTCCCCAAATCTGACGAGGATCCATGGAGGCGGAAAGTCCTTCTCCACCTGCAGGTATCAGTTCGTCTGATACCCCGCATCGCCCGATCGGGACGCCACAATTGCCAATTCCACTTCCTGTGGATAAGCATCTAACTCCTGGGGCGAATTCTGCACGATGTGAAGTGACGAATTCCCATCAAATGACTGCGGCCGCCTGAGGCTGCATTCCTCACCGATCGACGGTGGTCTGCGCCCGAACACGGTCACATACCTCCAGTTCAGCGCCCTGTCGCCCGAACTGGACACGGAGCCCGCGGAGATCGCTATACTCCTTCCAACGTACTCCTGCCGTTGTGGTTGCATCATGTGATGACCGCCCGGTCGACCCGACAGATCTCGTCTGGTACCGGCAGCACGGGAGGGATCGACACAGCATTCGGTCCTTCTTCGTCACACCCATGAGGCAGGGTGGCGAATGATCCCAAAGGTCCTGGCGATCCTTAGAGAAACGAGTGATGTCCCCACGACGCAATCCTGGGCATAACAACACCGGCCGCACACCCTGAGGCTCTACGCCAGGACGAACTGAGCCTGCCCGCTCGTCGTCCGGGGACCGCATGCGATGGCCGTTGCCCGCCAACACCAATCAGAGGAAGGCGCTTCGTGCGCCCTACGAAGGGAGGTGCCATGCGGACCCGCATTGCACTCGTGGCGACCACCTCGGTCGCCGTCATCACCGTCACGCTCCTGACCCAGGCCGCCACCGCGCCGCCTGCTCGGGCCGCCACACGGTCACCGCACCAGTCGGTGACCGCCACCAAGGGCCGTACCTCCGGTGCGGCCCACCGGGCCGACCAGCTCACCGCCCTGGTGACGCCGGACACCGGGACCCCGTCGTCCCGGACGACCCCGGACCTGCGCCTGGTCGACACCCTGCTGTCCGGGCGTCCCGCCGGCCACAAGGAGGTCACCCCGGTCGTCCCACCCCCGCCGCCGCCCGCTCCGGGCCCGGTCGACACCGTCACCCCGGCCCAGCGGGCCGCCTGGGACAGGGTCGCCATGTGCGAGGAGGGCGGCAACTGGGAGTCCGACGGCTCACGCTTCAGCGGTGGCCTCGGCATCACCCGGTCCAACTGGGCCATCTACGGCGGCCTGCAGTATGCGCCGGAAGCCGCCGAGGCCACGCCGGACGAGCAGATCATGGTCGCCGAGCGCATCCAGGCGAGCCCGCCCGACCAGGGCGGCTGCTCGAGCTGGTAGCCACGCGCCGCCTCCTCTGCCCCTCACGGCGGCAGGAACCACGCAGCATCCGCGGGCCCCGGTCACCGACCGGGGCCCGGCCGCGTCAACGCGTGGCCGGACGGGCCTGACGGGCGGCCCACAGCAGCGGGAGCTGGAGTGGCATCCTGGCCCAGGCCATGGCGGCGGAGTCCATCGACCCCGGGTGTCGACCGGTTCCGGCGTCGAGCGCCATCTGCAGGTTGGCCGGCCACACGGCGAGCAGGAGCGCCGTCGATGCCGTGGAGGCCCAACGGGAGCGGCGGACGAGGCCCACGGCGCACGCCAGTTCGGCGGCACCACTGACGTAGACGAGTGGGCGGTGCAGGCGGGCCGGCACCACCCGGGGCATCAGGTCGTCGAAGAACGTCGGCCGGACGACGTGGAGGACCCCGGCCAGGCCGAAGACGCAGGCGAGGGCGGTCGGTGCGGCGGTGCGGAGACGGGACATGCCCGGAGGCTAGGCCCGAATCCGCACCGCCGCCGCAGCGACCTCAGCTGGTGTACGTGTACTGGTCCCCCGGGTTGACGGCACTCACCCCGCCCGGGCTGGTGACCACGACGTCGACGGTGCCGGGCGACCCGGCGGGTGACGTCGCTGTGACGGTGGTCCCGGCCCCGTTGACGGTGAACGTCGCCGGGGCCGACCCGAACGTCACGGCCGTCGCCCCCTGGAGGTGCGTCCCGTGGATCAGCACCCGCTGCCCGCCCGCCGCGGGGCCCTTCTTGGGCTCGACCTTCGTCACCGCGGGTCCGACGAAGGTGTACCGGTCGGACAGGCTCAGCACGCTCGTCCCGCTGGGCGTCTTCACCGTGACGTCGACGACACCGGCCGGCTCGGCGGGTGTGAACACGACGAGCTTCGTGCCCTTCTTGTTCCAGTGCAGGCGGGTGCCCGGCACCGTGCCGAACAGCACCTGCGTCGCACCCGTGAGATGGGTGCCGGTGATCCGGACCCGCGCCCCGCCGGAGGTGGGACCGCTCGAGCGCTGCACCCTGGTCACCGTGGGGGCGCCGGCGCTCGGGGCGATGGTCCACGTGAAGGTGGCCGAGCCCGTCGCCCCCGTGCTGTCGGTGGCGGTGACGGTGACCGAGCAGGTGCAGGTGGCGGTGGGCGTCCCGGTCACCTTGCCGGTGCCGCTGTCGATGGCCAGCCCGGCCGGCAGCCCGGTGGCCGACCAGGAGGTGATCGTCGCATGGGCCGAGGAGTCCGACGCCGAGTTGCTCAGCGTGGTGATCGCCGTGCCCACGGTGCCACTCTGGGCTCCGGGATTGGCCACGGTCACGGTGTTGTGGACCGTCCAGGTGAAGGTCGCCGCGCCGCTGACCGCGTCGGTGTCCGTGACGGTGATGGTCACCGGGTAGGCGCCGGCCGTCGTGGGCGTGCCCGTGATGGCCCCGGTGGCGTGGTCGATGGCCAGGCCCGGCGGCAGGCTGCCACCGTCGGCGTAGGTCAGGGTCTCGGCACCCGAGTCCGACGCCACGATGCCCAGCGGCGTGATGGCCGTGCCGGACACG
>PMFY01000155.1:5038-5172 GCA_003157945.1 Acidimicrobiaceae bacterium
CGATGGCCAGGCCCGGCGGAAGGGTGCCACCGGCGGAGTAGGTGACGGCCTCGGCCCCCGAGTCCGTCGCCCCGATGGTCAGCGGCGTGATGGCCGTGCCGGACTGGTTGGACTGCGCCCCCGGGTTGGTGACG
>PMFY01000201.1 GCA_003157945.1 Acidimicrobiaceae bacterium
CGATGACGTGGAGCCGTCGGGACTCCATGCTGATCCAGCCCCGCCGTTCGAAGTCGCGCAGGCAGGCGTTGACCCGCTGGCGACTGGCCCCGATGCTGGCGGCGACCTCCGACTGGGTCAACCGGTTGGCCGGCGAGCGGGCATCCGCCAGGGGGTCCTCGAGGAGGTACTTGGCCACGCGCTGCCTGAGGTCGAGGAACACCAGGTCCGCCGCCACACCGGTCATTCTCCGGACCATGCCGGACACGCACTCCAGCAGCAAGATGCCGGCGGCCGGTCGCTTCGAGATGAGGTCCGTGATCACGGATGCCGGCAGCTCGAACAGCACGCTCGGCTCGCCCGCCTGGACGGTCGCCGAGCGGGGGCCTTTCGAGAACACGCCGATCTCACCGATGCTGTCCCCGGGCAGCACGGTGTTGACGATGAACGGGTCGCCGTCCTGCGAATACCTCAGGACCTTCATGTGCCCCGACAGGAGCACGAGCACGGAGTCCGACCTCTCGCCCTCGGTGAAGAGGATCTGTCCCTTGTCGAGCTTCCGGTGACGGCCCCTCGACGCGAGGAATCGCCGCTCGGACTCGTCGAGCACCCCCAGGACGGTCGCACCGGCGAGGGGATCGTCCCCCGGACCGGTCATGGCAGAACCTTCGGCTGGTCGATCGGCGCCACCACACCGGGCCGGCCCGTCCGGCGCTGTCTCCCGCCGACCGGACGGGAACCCACGGGGCCGGTCCCCCGCTTTGCGCACCGGGGGTGATCATGCCCGGCTGCACCGGGGGGTGGCTGCAGCCGGTACATGATCACCTGGGACGTTCCGCCGCCCACGTGTAACTCTGCTCGCCGCGGCGGGCGCTGTCTGTCTCCCAGGTGACAGTGTCGGCCGCATCCCCGCACCACGTGTGGACGTCTCCCCCTACGGACCGGCAACGCTCGGCGCCCTCAGCCCTCGCCGAGCGAGAGGTGGATCGCGACCGGCTCCTGACGGGGGCCGCGACCGAAGCGACCCTTCATCGACTCGAAGATCCTGATGGCATGGAACTGCCAGCCGTACTTCGCGGCCAACGCCAGCTCGGCCGCGGCCACGGCGTCCGCCGAGCTGGCCACCTCGCCCGTTCCCACGTACCGGGTCGCCTGGGGCGCGACCCGGCCGCGCATGTCACAGACCTGCACCCGGACCGAAGGGTCGCGCCGCAGCCGCCGCGTCTTCCATGCCTGGTCACCGGTGGTGAACGCGTACGTTCCGGCGGCACCGGTGATCCACACCGGAGTCGAGACGGGAGAGCCGTCCTTCTTGAACGTGGTGAGCGAGATGTACCTCGCAGCGTCCAGATCGTCCACGGGATCAGTCCCTCCCGGCCATACGCCGACGGTACCACCGGGTTCGGAACCGGGTCCGGCGTCACCCGGTGGTCCGCCGGCCGTGGCCGATGTCGGGCCGGTCAGGCCGATTCGTGGTGGGCGACCTGGGCGGCGTGCTCCTCCGGGGCCCCGGCGAATCCGCCGTCCACCGGCAGCGCCGGCAGCGCCGGCAGGAGCGTGTTCTGCATGAAGGCCTCGCTCTGAGTTCCCGTGTCTGGTGGGTGCCTCCGGATGCGGCAAGACGACCCTGCTCGACCTCATCTCGGGACTCGACCGACCGACCGTGGGACCGGTGGCCGTCCCGATCGCCGAGGGCACGACCCGGGGCACGTCGACGGCGATGCTCTTCCAGGACTCGGCGCTGTTCCCCTGGCTGACCGTGGCGGCCAATGTCGAACTCCCCCTCCGGCTGCGCGGCGTCGGCAGGGTCGAGCGCCGCTCGGTCGCCGCCGACCTGCACGAGCGGGTCCACCTGGGTGGTTCCGGGGATAGACGCCCCCACGAGCTCTCCGGGGGCATGCGGCAGCGGGTGGCGCTGGCCCGGGCGTTGGCCCAGGATGCCGGCCTCTTCCTCATGGATGAGCCGTTCGGGGCCCTGGATGCCATCACCCGAGACCTCCTCCATGACGAACTCGAGGCGCTCTGGCTCGAGCGGCGGTTCACCGCGGTCTTCGTCACCCACAACATCCGCGAGGCGGCCCGGCTCGGTAACAGCATCGTCCTCCTGACCAGTCGCCCCGGACGGGTCGCGGCCAGGTTCACGGTCGGCCTGGCCCGCCCGCGGCGGTCCGACTCACCGGAGATCGCGTCGCTGGCCGCCACGGTCACCGACCAGCTCCGTGCGGAGGTCGGACGCCATGGCCGCTGACACCACGACGTTGCGTCCCGATGCACCCACCCACCACGAGGCACTGGCCGGACTCGACGCCCTCGACGGGGTCGGACGACCCCTGCGGGACCGGCTGTCCCGTCGGGCGTGGCGAGCGACCTGGCCGAAGCTGGTGGCCCTGGGCCTGATCCTCCTGGTCTGGCAGTCCGCCGTATGGGCGCACCGGAAGCCCTACATCTTCCAGTCACCCACTGCGGTCTTCCGCCAGCTGTGGGAGATGGTGGGTACCCCGCTCTTCTGGCAGGCCTGCTGGGCGACAGCCGGACAGGCGGTCGTCGGCTACGCGCTGGTGCTGCTCGTCGGGGGGATCGTGGGCACCGCCGTCGCGCGGGTGGCGGTGCTGCGGGCGGGTATCGCTTCGCTGATCACCGGCATGCAGACCATGCCGTCCGTGCTCTGGTACCCGCTGGGGATCATGGTCTTCGGCGTGGACGCCAAGGCCATCATCCTCATGATGGTCCTGGGTGCCGCGCCGGTGGTGGCGAACGGATTCATCAGCGGTATCGACCAGGTTCCCCCGGGTCTGCTCCGGGTCGGGGGCATCCTCGGCGCCCGGGGACTCGCCCTGCAGCGTCACGTGATCCGGCCGGCCGCCTTCCCGAGCATCCTCGGAGGCATGAAGCAGGGCTGGGCGTTCGCCTGGCACG
>PMFY01000255.1 GCA_003157945.1 Acidimicrobiaceae bacterium
GGACGACGGGGAACTCGAAGGTCAAGCCGAAGATGAACATCATCAGCATGAAGAGGCTGAGGTACTGGTTGGGGTCGAAGATCTGGTGGAGGCTCGGACCGCCGATGATGCCGAGCCACCCCAGGGCGTGGGGGAACGTCGCGTAGGCCACCAGGAAGCCCAGGGTGAAGAGGGCCATCGAGTCGACGACGAACGGGACGGCGCAGCGCTTCTCCCGGGGATGCAGCCCTGGGGTGACGAACCGCCAGAACTCCCACAGCAGTACCGGCGCCGCCAGGAAGAGGCCGCCGTAGGCGGCGAGCTTCACGCGGAGGGCGAGGCCGTCGAGGGGCCCGGTGACGTAGAACCCGCAGTGGAACGGCGCCGCCCTGAACTTCGGCGACGCGCCCGACTTCGGATCGCTGCCCGGCATCGGCGTCGTGCCCAACCTCCCCGTGGTGGGAGCGGTCCCCACCTGATCCCGCTGCCGCACGGAGACCGGGACCGGTGACGCCGGCCGCGTTCGATCAGGCGCCCCCGGACAGCATCGCCGTGATCTGTCCGAGATCGAAGTAGTCGCGCCAGGCGCTGATCTTCCCGTCCCGGACCTCGAAGGTGCCCATGACCTGCAACGGCGCCACCAGCTCGCCGACGGTGAAGGTGTCGACCCGCTCGGTCAGGACCACGTCGTCGCGGACGGCCAGGTGCACGATGTCGACCGTGGTGCCGCTGAACATGCCGAAGAACCCGTCGAGGAACGCCAGGGTGGCCTCCAGACCGACCGCCGGGTCCACGGGGATGTTGTGGTAGACGACGTCGTCCGTCAGGTACGGCCGCAGGCGCGCACTGTCGTGGGTCTCGAGTGCGGCCAGGCAGGCCCGCACCGTCTGTTCGGCTTCCGATCCGTTCGCCACGACGGTCCTCCTCGGTCGGCGGTCAACCGAGGCTACCCAACACGTCCGCGTGGGACCGGGCCCCCGGCCCGGAACTACTGCTGGTAGCCCTCGACCACGCCGGGGGGCCGGACCGCCACGTCCTCCGGGTCGAGGCCGGCGTCGCGCCGGGCCCGACGCTGGCGGAGCAGGTCCCAGCACTGGTCGAGTGCCACCTCGATCTCCCGTCGCCGGTCCCGTTCCTCGTCCGTGAGGCCCTCGGCCCCCTCGGCCCGTTCGAGGCGGTGCTCCTCCTCGGCCAGCCCGTTGATCCGCTGCACGAGTTCGTGGTCGTCCATGGTGGTCGCCTCCTGATGTGGTCGTTGCTACCGGGTGGCCCCGCCGGCCTGCGCCTGCCGGCGCAGGCCTTCGAGGGCGATGTCGAGGATCCGGGGGATCTGCCCCTCACCGGTCGCCGGCATCTTCGAGATGCCCGCCACCAGCATCACCACGTCGTCGATGGACACGTCGGTGCGGACGTCGCCGGACTCCTGGGCCCGCACGAGCAGCTGCTCCCCGGCGGCGTAGAAGGCGGTGCGGCAGCCGCGGAACACGTCGGCGTCGCGTCCCAGGTGGTTGAAGAGCTCCTGGGAGAGCGCCTGCTTGGTGGCGACGTAGTCGAGGAACCGGTGGAGCCACGCGACCAGCGCCTCCCACGGCGGGTCGTCCATGAGGTCCTCGGCGGTGCGGCACACCGCCTCGACCTCCTCCACGTAGACCGCCTCGAGCAGGTCCTGGCGGGTGGGGAAGTTCCGGTAGAGGGTGCCGATGCCCACACCGGCCCGCCGGGCGATCTCCTCCAGCGACGCCGAACCGCCCTCGTCGGTGAAGGCGTCACGGGCGGCGGCGATGAGCTTGTCGTAGTTGCGGCGCGCATCCGCCCGCTTCGGTCGCTGCGACCTGACGTCGGGGATCATCTCTGCGCTGGTCATCGCTCGATTCCGTGCCTGGGTTGCAAAACGGAGGTACCCTCCATATAATAACCGGAGAGCACCTCCGGTAGATACTGGAGGACACCTCCATTTTATCGGGACCTCCCGCCACCGTCGAACGGAGCCACTGCATGTCCACCACCCTGACCCGACGCGCCCCCGACGCGGGGCGACCCACCGCTACCGGCCGGCGCGCACCGCACCCGGCGGTCGTCCTCTCCATCATCCTCACCACCTACCTCATGATCATCCTCGATGCGACGATCATCATCACGGCCCTCCCCAGGATCCACCGGGCACTCGGGTTCTCGACCACCGGCCTGTCCTGGGTGCAGAGCGCCTACACCCTGACCTTCGGCGGCTTCCTCCTGCTCGGTGCCCGCGCCGGTGACCTGCTCGGACGTCGGCGCGTCTTCGTGGTCGGGATCGCCCTGTTCACCTCGGCGTCGCTGCTCGGCGGCCTCGCCCAGTCGTCGTCCTGGCTCCTGGCCGCCCGGGCACTGCAGGGCGTCGGTGCAGCGATCGCCGCACCCTCCACCCTCGCCCTGCTCCAGATCAGCTTCCGCGAGGGCCCCGAACGGGCCCGGGCCATCGGTGCCTACAGCGCGGTGGCCGGCGGGGGAGGGAGCGTCGGCCTCGTGCTCGGCGGCATGCTGACCAGCTGGGTGTCGTGGCGGTGGGCACTCTTCATCAACGTGCCCATCGGCCTCGTGCTGGTGGTGCTCGCCCCCCGGTTCCTGCCGGAGTCGGCACGTCGGCACGGCCACTTCGACCTGCCCGGCGCGGCCACGTCCACACTCGGCATGACCGCGCTGGTCTTCGGCTTCGTCCGGGCCGCCTCCGCCGGGTGGTCTGACCCGTGGACGGTCCTTTCGTTCGTCGTCGGTGTCGCGCTGCTCGTGGCGTTCGTGGCCAACGAGCGACGGGCCGAACAGCCCATCACCCCGCTCCACCTGTTCGCCAGCCGGGAGCGGGCAGGCTCCTACGGGGTCCGGGTGCTCGTCGTCAGCGGGATGTTCGCCATGTTCTTCTTCCTGACCCAGTACTTCCAGGGAGTGCTCGCCTACAGCGCCCTCCAGGCCGGCTTCGCCTTCCTGCCGGTCACGGCCGTCATGTTCGCGGCGGCCCGTCTGGCGCCGCGCCTCGGGCCCCGGGTCGGGAACATGCGTCTGCTGGCCGTGGGGGTGTCGACCGCCCTCGTCGGCATGGTGCTGCTCAGCCGCATCACACCCGACTCCCACTACTTCCCGATGATCGCCGTGCCCATGCTGCTGCTCGGGACCGGCATCGGCACCGCNNAACGTGGCCCAGCAGCTCGGCGCCTCGCTCGGCCTCGGCATCCTGGTCACCGTCTTCGCCGCGGCCAGCCACACGTCGGCCCGCCTGGTGGCGCGCACGTCGGCCGTCCGGGCCGCCGACGTGGCCCTCACCCATGGGGTGGCGACCGCGCTGCGGGGGTCGGCCCTCTTCCTGGCGCTGGCCCTGGNNGTCAGCGCGGTCAGCGGGGCCGGGCGTAGGCGGTCAGCGCCGCCAGCTGGTCCTCCGTGCCCACGCCGATCAGCACGTCGCCGGCGTTCACCCGGGCCTCCGGTGACGGGTTCGGCGTGAAGGTGCCGTCGGGGCGCCGGATGGCGAGCACCAGGCACCCCGTCCGGTCGTGGACCTGCGTCGAACGGAGGGTCTCGCCCGCCAGTGGGGAGTCGGACCCGACCGCCAGCTCCTCCAGGCGGAACTCGAGTGTCCCGTCGTGCATGACCACGTCGACGAAGTCCACCACGTGGGGTTGCGTGACGAACGCCGCCATCCGGTCGCCCCCGAGGCGCTGGGGGTTCACGACCCGGTCGGCCCCGACCCGGAGCAGCTTGGCCTCCGAGGACTCCCCCCGGGCCCGGGCGATCACGTGGATCGACGGGTTGAACGACCGGCTGGCCACCGTCACGAACAGGTTGTCGGCGTCGGTGTCGAGGGCGGCGATCAAGGTGCCCGCCCGCTCCACGCCGGCGCGGAGCAGCGTCTCGTCGTCGGTGACGTCACCGACGACGACCGGCAGGCCGAGCGACTCGATCCGACCCGGGTCGCGGTCCACCACCACGATCTGCTGGTCGGCGTGGCCGAGGTAGCGCGCCACCTCGCGACCCACCCGGCCCCAGCCGCAGATCACCACGTGTCCCTGCATGGCCGCGATGTCCCGGTCCATTCGTCGCCTCCTGATCAGTTCCCGCATGTGTCCGTCGATGAGCAGTTCGAGTGTCACGGTGAAGGTGTAGAGCGCCGTACCGACCCCGAACAGGATGAGGAAGACGGTGAAGGCCTTCACCCCGGTGCCGATCGGTCGGGGGAAGCCGTAGCCCACCGTCGACACGGTGACCACCGACTGGTAGACGGCCTCCACCAGCCCGAAGCCGAGCAACCAGTAGCCGAGGGTCCCGACCACCACCACCAGGACGAGGGCGGCCAGGCCGATCTGGACCCGTCGGAACGGGCTCTGGGCGACGAAGGAGGTCGTCGTGGTGGTGGCCGCGGCGCCGTCGGACGTCCCGGGTCGGGCGGGACGGCGACGACCGGGTGACATGGGGCGATCGTAGGCGGACGGCCCGGCCGGTCCGCGCCCGCCCGGGACCACCCGCCGTTCGGACATACTGACGCCATGGACGACGCCGCACTCCAGGAATTCCAGATGCACGGGCAGGACATCCCGTGGCTCCTCGCCCACTGGGCGGAGCACCGCCCGGACCACCCGGTCCTGGTGTGGGACCCGCCGAACGCCGAGGAGCGCCGGTGGACCTACGCCGAGCTGCTCGAGGACACACGGTGCCTGGCCGCCGGGCTGGTGGGCCGGGGCATCACGAAGGGCGACAAGGTCCTCATCCATGCCGACAACTGCCCCGAGCTGGTCCTGGCCTGGTTGGCCTGTGCCACCGTCGGTGCCGTCGGCGTGACGACCAACACCAAATCGGTGGGTGCCGAGCTCACCTACTTCATCGACAAGGCGCAGTGCGTCGCCGCCATCACCCAGCCGAGGTTCGCGTCGATGGTCGTCGAGGCGGGCCCGGCGCTGCAGTGGGTCGCCGTCACCGCCGACGACTCCGGCGACGCGACGGCCGCGGACGTCTCCGGACTGACCCTGGAGGCGTTCGACGACCTGTTCGGCGACGCGGCGGCGTGGCCGGGCCGGCCGGCCGAGCCGCTGCTGCCGTTCGGCATCATGTTCACGTCGGGCACCACGAACAAGCCCAAGGCGGTCGTGCACACCCACGCCAACGCGGTGTGGGCCAGTCGCCTCGGACCCCGCAACATCGACCTCGGCCCGGATGACCGCTACCTCGTGTACCTGCCGTTCTTCCACGTCAACGCCCAGA
>PMFY01000166.1 GCA_003157945.1 Acidimicrobiaceae bacterium
AGCATGCGCTCCTGGCTCTCGGAGGTCATCACCTCGTAGTCGACCATGCCGGGCTCGCGTCGGGGCACGGCCGACACGTCGACGTCCATGCCCACGCCGCCCCGGGCCGCCGTCTCACTGGTGGCGCACACCAGGCCGGCACCGCCCAGGTCCTGGATCCCGACCACGAGCTTGGCGTCGAGGAGCTCGAGGCAGGCCTCGATCAGGCGCTTCTCCTCGTAGGGGTCGCCGACCTGCACGCTCGGGCGCTTGGCCGCCTCCTCGGCCTCGTCGCCCCCACCGAACCCGGCCGACGCCAGCACGCTGACCCCGCCGATCCCGTCGCGGCCGGTGGACGAGCCCAGCAGGACGGCCAGGTTGCCGGGGCCTGACGCCTGACCGAGCACCAGGCGCTCGGTCGGGAGCACACCCATGCACAGCACGTTCACCAGTGGGTTCTGGCTGTAGCAGGGGTCGAACGTCAGCTCGCCCCCGATGGTCGGCACGCCCACCGAGTTGCCGTAGCCGGAGATGCCGGCGACGACGCCCTCGATCAGCCACTGCTGCCGGGGCTCGGTCGGGTCACCGAAGAAGAGGGGGTCCATGACGGCGATCGGCCGGGCGCCCATCGTGAAGATGTCGCGCAGGATGCCACCCACCCCGGTGGCCGCCCCCTGGTAGGGCTCGATGGCCGAGGGGTGGTTGTGCGACTCGATGCGGATGGCCACGGCGATGCCGTCGCCCGCGTCGATGACCCCGGCGTTCTCGCCCGGGCCCACCAGCACGTGCGGGCCCTCGGTGGGCAGCCGCTTGAGGTGGACGCGCGACGACTTGTACGAGCAGTGCTCGCTCCACATGACGGCGAACAGCGCCAGCTCGAGATGGTTGGGCTCCCGCCCGAGGATCGACTCCACCTCGTCGCGTTCGGCATCGGTCAGGCCGAGTGCCCGGTGCAGCGGAACCCCGGTCTCGTCCATCGGGTCGGTCTGTCCGTTTCCACTGGCGTCCATACGGCGAGGTTACCCGCCCACCACGATGCCTCCGGTGCCCGGTCCGGGCCCGCACGACACCGCTCCGGACGATGTCGTGACGCCCGCTGCCGAGGCACGGGCCCCGACGCATATACCGGAATCCACCCGCCATCACCCGATCCTCCGGGCCCACCACCCCCGGCGCATTGGCGCGTCGACGGGCGGCCCCGGCGCTGCACGCAACAGGCGTTGCCACCTATGGTTGCATGGCTGACCTCCGGACGGAGGAGCGATGTTGAACCAATCCGCGCCCCGGTATCCGCGAAGTGGCGCTACCATGCTCGATAGCATTACCGATGTTGTAACGTTGTGAATTGTTCTAAATACCCGACTCAGGAACCGTGAGAACATGTCAGCTGCGACCCCCACAAAAGCCCGCAAGAAGACCCCCATGTCCGCCGAACACAAGGCGGCGTTGGCCAAGGGTCGCGAGGAAGGCCGCATCGTGCGGCAGTACCTCGAGGCACTCGAGTCGACGAAGCCGCGACGCGGCCGCAAGCGCACACCGGACTCCATCCGCAAGCGGCTGGCCACCATCGAGGCGGCCCTGCCCGAGTCGGATCCGCTGAACCGCCTGCACCTGGTGGAGGAGAAGCAGCGCCTCGAGGCCGAACTCGCCCACAGCGGCGACGTGGTGGACCTGGCCGCGCTCGAGAAGAGCTTCATCAAGGTGGCCCGCCAGTACGGTGAGCGCAAGGGCATCTCGTACTCGGCCTGGCGCACCGTCGGTGTGAGCGCCTCGGTGCTGCAGCAGGCGAAGATCCCCCGCACGCGGGGCTGAGGCCGGGGGCGCGTCGGCCCGGTGGAGAACAGCTTCTCCGGGTGGAAGCTCCGCAACGGCGCCGCCGCCGTCCGCGCGGACCGGTACGCGCACGCACCCCCGCTCGGGATCGCCCGCAACCCCTGTCCGACCTGCGGTGTGCGCCGCGACATGACCTGTCACCGGCTGTCCGACGGCCCGTTCGGGACGCACAAGGGACTCCACCTCCTGTGCCCCGTCTGCGGCGGCGGCTTCACCGTGGACCGGGCGGACGAGGACACGGTGATGCGGCAGCTGGTGCCGGCCGGACCGGCCCCGGCCTGACCCACCTCGTCCACCGGTGACGGTGGCGCCGTCCGCGACTCAGCCGACCGGGGTGGGTGCGGCGGCCGTACGCAGCAGCGCCTCCAGCAGCACGACCCCGTCCTCCGACCCGAGGAGGGGGTCCGAGGCCCGCTCCGGGTGCGGCATGAGCCCCACCACGTTGCGTCCGGCATTGCACACCCCGGCGATGTCGTCGACCGACCCGTTCGGGTTGTCGACGTAGCGGAGGACGATCCGGTCCTCGGCCCGCAGCTCGGCCAGGGTCGCCGCGTCGCAGGTGTAGTTGCCCTCGAAGTGGTTGATGGGGATGGCCAGCTCGGTCCCGACCGGCACCCCGGTGGTCAGCGCGGTGTCGTCGCGCTCGACCCGCACGACGGTGGTGGCGCACACGAAGCGGAGGCCGCGGTTCTTCTGCAGGGCGCCCGGCAGCAGGCCGGCCTCGGTCAGCACCTGGAAGCCGTTGCAGATCCCGACGACGGGCCCGCCGTCGGCGGCGAACGCCGCCACCGCGTCCATGACCGGGGAGAAGCGGGCGATGGCGCCGGGCCGCAGGTAGTCGCCGTGGGCGAAGCCGCCCGGCAGGACGAGCGCGTCGTAGCCGGACACCGACGCGGTGCCGTGCCACACCAGCTCGGCCGTGCCGCCGAGCCGTTCGACGGCGTGGAGGGCGTCGTACTCGCAGTTGGTTCCCGGGAAGAGGACGACCCCGACCCTGGGGGCCATCAGGCGGTCGCCCCGGCGGGTCGCACCGTCACCTGGGACTCCTCGATGACCGGGTTGGCCAGCAGGCGGTCCGCCACCACGGTGGCCTGGGCCACCGCATCGGACTCGGTGGCCGCCGTCAGGTCGAACCGGAACGACTTGCCGGCGCGGACCGAGGTCACCCCGTCGAGTCCGAGGGCGGGCAGGGCCCGCTCGATCGTCGCCCCCTGGGGATCGGCGATGCCGTCACGCAGCAGGACCTCGACCTGCACCGAGAACTGACGGGTGTCGGCCATGTCAGGCACCGTACCAGTCGGCCAGTGACCGGCCGCAGACCCGCTCGTAGGCCGCCACGTACCGCGACGAGGTGGCGTCCACGATCGCCGGCGGCAGCGCGGGCGGGGGCGCCTGCTTGTCCCACGGCTGGGCCTCGAGCCAGTCCCGCAGGGGCTGCTTGTCGAACGAGGGCGGGTTGGTGCCCGGCGCGCAGTCGTCGGCCGGCCAGAAGCGCGACGAGTCCGGCGTCAGCACCTCGTCGCACAGGGACAGCTCGCCGTCGATGTAGCCGAGCTCGAACTTGGTGTCGCAGATGACGATGCCGTGCTCCTCGGCGCGGGCGGCGGCACGCGTGTAGGCCTCCAGGCACAGGGCGGCGGCGGCCTCGGCGGCCTCGCGGCCGACGATGTCGATGGCCTCGGCCATGCCGATGTTGAGGTCGTGCCCCTCGGTGGCCTTGGTCGAGGGGGTGAAGATGGGCTCGGGCAGCGCCTGGGCGTGGAGCAGGCCGGCCGGCATGGACATGCCGTGGACCGTCCCCTCGCGCTGGTACTCCTTGTACGCGGAGCCGGCGAGGTAGCCGCGCACGATGCACTCGATGTCGAGCATGTCGGCCCGGTGGACCAGCATCGACCGTCCGGCCAGGTGGTCGAGGCCGCCGGGCAGGGCCGCCGCCCCGTCGGGGAAGTCGGCGGTGTCCGCGCTGATCAGGTGGTTGGGCGCCAGGTCGGCGAGCTCCTCGAGCCACGCCGCCGTCATGGCCGTGAGTACCCGGCCCTTGTCCGGGATCGGCTCCTCCATGATCACGTCGAANNAGCTCCTCCAGGGCATCGGTGAAACGGTGGACGTGACGCAGCGTACGCGACAGGTCGAAGGCATCGTCCAGGTCCCCGGGGGCCAGCGTCACCTCGGGGTCGGCGTCGAGGACGGCGCGGAAGCTGCGGCCCTCCTCCCAGGCCGCCCGGGCGTCGCGCTGGACGATGCGGTAGGCGGCGTCGCGGCTGAGGCCGCCGCTGACCAGCGCCAGCAGCACGGACTGGCTGAACACGAGGCCGTGGCTGCCCTCGGTCAGCGTGGCCAGCGCCCGCTCGGGATGGAGGACCAGGCCCTGGACCAGGCCGGTCGTCTTCTGCAGCATGTAGAGGGTGAGCATGCTGGCGTCGGGCAGCACGACCCGCTCGACCGAGCTGTGGGAGATGTCCCGCTCGTGCCANNCGCTCGGACAGGATCGGATTGCGCTTGTGCGGCATGGCCGAACTGCCCTTCTGGCCCGGCTTGAACGGCTCCTCCACCTCGCCCAGTTCGCTGCGGGCCATGTGGCGGATCTCGGTGGCGATCTGCTCGATGGTGGCACCCACCGAGGCGCAGGCCCACAGGAACTCGGCGTGCCGGTCGCGGGCCACCACCTGGGTGGCCGGCACCGGCACGAGGCCGAGGGCGTGGCACACGTGGGCCTCGACCCGGGGGTCGATGTTGGAGAACGTGCCGACGGCGCCCGACAGCTTGCCCACGGCCACCCGTTGGCGGGCGGCCCGGAGGCGTTGCACGTCGCGGTCGGCCTGCAGGGCCCACAGGGCGAACTTGGCGCCGAAGGTGGTCGGCTCGGCGTGCATGCCGTGGGTCCGGCCCGTCACCGGCACGTCGATCGACTCCAGCGCCCGCGTCTTGCAGGCCCGGACCAGCTCGGTGGCGGCCTCGATGAGCAGGTCGGCGGCCCGGGTCAGCGTGGCGCACAGGGCGGTGTCGACCACGTCGGAGGACGTCAGCCCGTAGTGGATCCACGAGCCCTGGGGCTGGCCGATGGCGTCCTGGACGACGTCGACGAAGGCGGCCACGTCGTGGTCGGTGACCCGCTCGCGCTCGGCCACCGCCTCGACG
>PMFY01000262.1 GCA_003157945.1 Acidimicrobiaceae bacterium
TGCTGCTCGGTGGCCGACGTCGACGACGCCCGACGGGTCGCCGACCAGTTGGGCATCGTCCACCACGTGTTCAACTTCAGCGCCGAGTTCGAGGCCCACGTCGTCGACCCCTACGTCACCGGCCACGTCGAGGGACGGACGCCCAACCCCTGCATCGAGTGCAACCGACACCTCAAGTTCGACCGCCTCCTGGACCGGGCGGCGGACCTCGGGTTCGACGCCGTGGCCACGGGCCACCACGCCCGGGTCGAACGGGATCCCGACGGTACCTGGCGGCTGCTGCGGGGGGCGGACCCGGCCAAGGACCAGTCGTACGTGCTGGCCATGCTCGGCCAGGACGAGCTCGCCCGGACCGTGTTCCCCGTGGGGGCGATGACGAAGCCGGCGGTCCGTTCCCTGGCCGCCGACCTCGGACTGCGCACCGCGGCCAAGCCGGACAGCCAGGACGTCTGCTTCATCCGCTCCGACGCCGGGCGGGCGGGGTTCCTGGGCGACCGGGTGCCGCTCCACCCCGGGCGCCTGGTCGACCACGACTCGGGGGCCGACCTCGGCCAGGTGGCGGCGGTCGAGCTGGTCACGGTCGGCCAGCGCCGCGGCATGGGCCACGGCACGGACGGGCGGCGTCGCTTCGTGACGGCGGTCGACGTCCCGGCGCGCAGGGTGACGATCGGCCCCCCGGAGGCGTCGTACGCGTCCGGGGTGGCACTGCACACCGTGGCCTGGATCGACGGGGTACCCGCAGCCCTGACGGATGGACGGTCCGGCACGCGGTCGAGCGCACGGCCCGGTGAACGGTCGGGCGGGTGGCCCGCCAGCTCCTTCGACGCTCTGGCCCAGTGCAGCGCCCACGGCGCGCCCGTGCCCTGCACCGTCCGGGCCGACGCCGACGAGCTGCTCGTCACGTTCGCCCGGCCCCAGCGGAGGATCGCCCCCGGACAGACCGTGGCCCTCTACGACACGGACCGACCGGACTCGGTGGTGGGCTCGGGGGTCGTGCGATGAGCAGGCGCAGGGACGACGAACCCGGAGTGGGTGACGACCCTGTCGCCCGGGCCGCCGAGCTGCGGGCCCTGATCGCCCACCACAACGAGCGCTATCACACGCTGGACGACCCCGAGATCACGGATGCCGAGTACGACGCGCTGGTACGCGAACTGCGCGAGCTCGAGGCCGAGCACCCGGACCTGGCCGTGCCCGACTCGCCGACCACCCGGGTCGGTGCGGCGCCGTCCACGCTGTTCGCCCCCGTGGTCCACCACGTCCCGATGATGAGCCTGGACAACGCGTTCAGTCCCGAGGAGCTCCTCGCCTGGGCCGATCGCGTGGGGAAGCAGGTGCCACCCGACACCGCCTTCGAGTGCGAGCTCAAGATCGACGGGCTGGCCATCTCCCTCCTCTACCGCGACGGCCGGTTCGTGCAGGCGGCCACCCGGGGGGACGGCACCACCGGCGAGGACGTGACGGCCAACATCGCCACCGTGGCCGCCATCCCGGAGCGTCTCGACCCGGCGGCCGGCGCGCTCCCCGAGGTGCTCGAGGTGCGGGGCGAGGTCTACATGCCCATCGCCGCCTTCGACGACCTCAACCGGCGCCAGGCGGAAGCCGGCGAGAGGCTCTTCGTGAACCCGCGCAACTCGGCGGCCGGATCGCTGCGCCAGAAGGACCCGGGGGTGACGGCCACCCGGGCGCTGTCGTTCTGGGCCTACCAGGTGGGGGAGGTGCGACCCGAGCCGTCCGTGGCCGACGGGCGCTTGCCCGAGCTCGCCACCAGCCAGTCGACGACTCTGGCGTGGCTGGGTCGGGCCGGGTTCCCGGTCAATCCGGAGGTCCACCTGGTGCACGGCCTCGACGACGTGCTGGCGTTCTGCGCCCGGTGGGAGGAGCACCGGCACGACCTCGACTACGAGATCGACGGCGTCGTCGTCAAGGTGGACGACCTGGACCTGCAGCGCGAGCTCGGGTCGACGTCACGTGCCCCGCGCTGGGCCATCGCCTACAAGTTCCCGCCCGAGGAACGGTCCACCACCCTGATCGACATCGAGGTCTCCATCGGCCGGACCGGGAAGGCGACCCCGTTCGCCGTGCTCGAGCCGGTCTTCGTCGGCGGCTCGACGGTCGGCCTGGCCACGCTCCACAACGAGGACCAGGTACGCCTGAAGGACGTGCGCCCCGGCGACACGGTGATCGTCCGCAAGGCCGGGGACGTCATCCCCGAGGTCGTCGGGCCGGTGCGGGTGAAGGGGCGGCGGCGCAAGCGCGCCTGGACCTTCCCGACCGCCTGCCCGGTGTGCGCGGCGCCCCTGGTCCGCCTCGAGGGGGAGAGCGACACGTTCTGCACCAACCTCGACTGCGCCGGCCAGCGGGTCCAGCGCATCGCCCACTTCGCCTCGCGCTCGGCCATGGACATCGAGGGCCTGGGCGAGCAGCGGGTCCAGCTGCTCGCCGACCACGGGCTGCTGGTCGACGTGGCCGACCTCTACTCCTTCACTCCGGAGACGTTCGCCGGTCTCGAGGGCTTCGCCGAGCTGTCGACGTCCAACCTCCTGGGCGCCATCGACGAGTCGAAGGGGCGACCGCTGAGCCGCGTGCTCATCGGTCTGGGGATCCGCCACCTCGGGCAGGTCGGCTCGACCGCGCTGGCGCGCGCCTGTCGGGACATCGACGGTGTCCTGGCCGCCGACGAGGCCACCCTGGCCGACATCGACGGTGTCGGCCCGGTCATCGCGCAGAGCGTGGTGGCCTGGTTCACCTCGCCCGTCAACCGGTCGGTGGTCGACCGGCTGCGGGCCGCGGGCCTGCACCTGTCGGAGCCGGATGCCGGAGTCGCCGGCGCCCGGACGGACCTGCCCCCGACGCTCGAAGGTCGGTCGGTGGTGGTGACCGGCACCCTCGAGGGCTACACGCGCGAGGAGGCCGAGGCCGCCGTGCTGGCCCGGGGGGGCAAGTCGCCGGGAACGGTGTCGAAGAAGACCTATGCCGTGGTCGTCGGCGGGCCCCGGGGGCCGCCAAGGTGACCAAGGCGGAGCAACTCGGTGTGCCCGTGGTCACGGGCGACCGGTTCGAGGCGTTCCTGGCCTCGGGGGAGCTTCCGGAGCCCGGATGAACCGGGCCCGTCGGCGGGGTGGACCGACGGGCTGACGCCGCTGATCACCCCTGATCGCCCAGGTGAGACCGGGCCCGCTCACCAAATTTGAGGATCTTGGACCGGGGGCCACCGATGCGTCGTCGATGCCTTGCATCTGGGGGTGCCAGTCGTTACTGTGCAGGTACCGGTCGGAAGATTCCAAGGGCAGTGGAGCACCGGGTCGCACGACTGTGCAAGGGGCATCGGGGGGCGTCGGTTCGACGGTACCGATTTCGCGTGCACGTCGGAGGATCCGGAGCGAATTTCCTGTAACGGGATGGGGCAGCAACTCGTTGTAACCCATGCCGCTGCCCGGGGGAGATTCTGGCTGGTGGTGTGAAGTACGTCGGGGGGCGACCGTCACCTGAC